>CBDUBO010000219.1:0-5021 GCA_965365405.1 uncultured Rhodothermales bacterium
TGGTGCGCACGCGCGCGGACTGCGCCTGCTTGCGCCGGATGACGCGCTCGATAAGGGAGGGCGCGAACGTCTCGCCTGCCACCAGCACCTCGCCCAGCGTGATCTGCGCCGGTTGCAGCCGGACGGTCAGCTCACCGGCATCGCCTATCACGACCTCCTGCGTCACGTAGCCGATGTGCCGGAAGGTGAGCGTAACGGGCAGGCGCGCCACCACCAGCCGAAACCGTCCGTTCTCGTTCGTCACCGACCCCTGCCCTGCTGCCCCGTGCTGCACGTGCGCCTGGGCGATGGGCGTGTTGGTGGTAGCATCCAGCACCCACCCTTCCAGGCGAACCTGCGCCCCGGCGGGGCTTGCCGCGAGCAGGAGGGCGATCAGCAGCAGGCGGGACATGGCAAGCGGGGTGAGGGCGCAAAGGCGTGCTAACGCCCTGTCGGGAAAGATCGTATCGCTGTCGTCTTTCAGCGGCAGGTGTTACCTTGAGGGGCATCCGCTCCGCGACGCACGTGTCTGTTGTTCTTCCTGTCCCGCCGACCCTCCAGGTGGCGCTGCCGCACCCCTTACTGGCCGCGCACGTGCAGCGCTACCTCGAAGTCCGGTTCGAGACGCCGGAAGGGCAGCCGCTGCTGCACCGCCTGAGCGCGCTGGCCTCGCCCGTGTTCGTGCTCACGCTCTCGGGCGAGGTCTTTTTCGGCAGCGACGAGCATTCGCTCGCGCCCGTCCCCCTCGTGTCGCTCACCGGGCCGCTCGCGGAAGCCGCGCTGAACCGTTACCGGGGCACGATGCACGGCTTCATGGTGCGTTTCACCCCGTGGGGCGCGCGCGCGCTGCTGGGCGTGTGGGGCAGTGGCCTGCCGGGCGAGATGGTTTTCCCGGCCGAGGCGGTGCCCGCGCCGCTGCGCGCGCCGCTACGTGCGTGGACGGACAGGCTTGCCGAGGCACCCGACTTTTCCACCCGTGCTGCCCTCACGGATACCTTTTTGCTCCAACGGCTGCGCAGCCAGCAAGCACTGAATACCAGCGTACGCCCAGCCCTGGAGGTGATCGCGCAGACGAGCGGGGCCCTGTCCATCACCGCCATCGCCCGGCAGTTGGGCACGCCGGAGAGCACGCTGCGCCGCCACCTGGTCGAGACGACGGGCCTTTCGCCCAAGCGGCACGCCCAGATCACGCGCTTCCGGCACGCCTGGCGCTTTCTGCAAGCCACGCCGCGCGCCACGTGGGCCGATGTGGTAAACCGCTTCGGTTACACCGACCAGTCGCACTTCATCCACGAGCACCGCCGCTTTACCGGCGAGCCGCCCGGTGCGCTCGACGCCGACGCGCGATTCATGGACCGCACGATGGGCCTGGGCGACGACCGGGCACGCCCGTGAGCGATTTTTACAATACTTACGCGCTGGCGTGACGCGTACTTACGGCTGTCTCACTCTTCGCCTCTGAACAGCCGGGGAGGCAGCCATTTTACCGAAGCAGCTTTTTGCGTGGTGGAAAAAGCGGCCTCTTGCTGCAACCGGCACTGTTAGAATCATTGATCACCGGGATTCCCCCGGCTGTTCGGACGAAGAGGGGGGACTGGCTTCCGTCACGCCCTCGCGCTCCAGGCGCAGCAAGTCTGCTTTGCGCTGCGGCCCCCACCGGTAGCCGCGCAGTGCGCCTCCGGCTCCCACCACACGGTGGCACGGCACGGCCAGGGCTACCCGGTTGGCCCCGCACGCCTGCGCAACGGCCCGCGTGGCAGTGGGCTGCTCCATCGCCGCCGCCACCTCGCCGTACGTGCGCGTCTCGCCCGGCGGAATGTTCTGCAACAATGCCCACACGCGCTGCTGGAAGTCGGTGCCGCGCAGGTCGAGCGGGAGGCCATCGAGGCTTACTGCTTCACCGCGCAGGTACGCCTGAAAGGGACGTGCATACGCCGCCACGGCCTCGGGCACGCGCGCCACATCGGCGGCAGGAAATTCGGCTCGCAGCGCAGTTTCGAGCGCTTCGGGCGTGTCGCCCAGGGTAGCGGCGCACAGGCCCCGCGCGGTGGCAGCCAGCAGCAGCGCGCCCAGCGGCGTATCGAAGGTGTCGTAGTGGATCGCCTCACCTGCGCCGCCCCGCCGGTACGCGCCGGGCGTCATGCCGAGGGCGGCAGGCGCTTTTTCGTACAGCGCCCGCGCCGAGCCGAAGCCCGCGTCGAAGGTGGCTTCCAGCACCGTCTGCCCCTGCCGGAGCCCGGCACGCACTCGCGCCATCCGCCGCGCGTCAGCATACGCCCTCGGCGTCTGCCCGACCATGCGCTTGAACACGCGCTGGAGGTAGGACGCGCTCACGCCCACCTCGGCCGCAATCTGGGCCAGTGGCAGAGGCGCTGAGGCTGTGTCGAGCAGCGCACGAGCCTCTGCTACGACTTCCTCGGCACGCGAGCCTTCGGGGTGACCCGGACGGCACCGGCGGCACGGACGGAAGCCCGCCGCCTCGGCCTCTCGGGGCGTGTTGAAAAAGGAGACGTTGGCGCGACGCGGCGTCCGGGCCGCGCACGATGGACGGCAGAACACCCCCGTCGTGCGGACGGCGTACACGAACTGCCCGTCGGCACCGCTGTCGCGGGTGGCGACGGCGTGCCAGCAAGCATCGGAGGAAGGCAGGAAAAGCATGGGCAGAGGCGTTGGAGCTGCCACGATGATAGCCGCGTGCCTGTGCCTGAAGCTATCCGAATCTTGCACAGCAATTGCCGAGCGCAGACAGGCGCGGCGTTTTCTGGCCCGTGGCCGGGCGCTTCGCGCCCTCGTGACAGGCTATAAGTCGGCGGCCATCTTCACCGCAATGGCGGCCCACAACGCGGGCGTCTCAACTACCCAGTCCGGCGAGCAGGCGGCGCAGGTCGGCGGCCGCGTCGGCGGCAGCCTCTCCGTGCGAGCGCTGGCGCAAAAAGCCGTTGAGCCCCTCGCGGGCGGCGATGGCGCGGTCGGTAGCCGGGTCGGTGCCCTTGGCGTACGCGCCGATGCGGATGAGGTCTTCGGCGCGTTTGTAGTCGGCCAGCAGGCGGCGGGCGGCTTCAGCCGCGCGGAGGTGTTCGTCAGAGGCCACGCGCGGCATCACGCGGCTCACGCTCTGGAGCACGTCGATGGCGGGGAAGTGCCCGCCGTGGGCCAGGTGGCGCGAGAGCACCACGTGCCCGTCGAGGATACCGCGCACGGCGTCGGCTACGGGCTCGTTCATGTCGTCGCCGTCCACGAGCACGGTAAAGAGGCCCGTGATGGTGCCCGTCTCGCCCGGCCCGGCGCGTTCGAGCAGGCGGGGCAGAAGGGCGAAGACAGAGGGCGTGTAGCCGCGCGTCGTCGGCGGCTCGCCCACGGCCAAGCCGATCTCGCGCTGGGCCATCGCCACGCGCGTGACGGAGTCCATCATCAGCAGCACGTCCTTGCCGCGGTCGCGGAAGTGCTCGGCAATGGCCATCGCCACGAAGCTGCCCTTGACCCGGCTCATGGCTGCCTGGTCGCTCGTGACGGCGACGACGACGGAGCGCGCCATGCCTTCCGGCCCCAGGCTGTCCTCGACGAACTCTCGCACCTCACGACCTCGCTCGCCGATGAGGGCGATCACGTTCACGTCGGCTTCGGTCTGGCGGGCCATCATGCCCATGAGCGTGCTCTTGCCCACGCCCGACCCGGCGAAGATGCCCAGGCGCTGCCCCTTCCCCATCGTCAGCAAGGCATCTACGGCGCGAACGCCGGTATGGAGGCGCTCTTCGATGAGGCGGCGCTGGAGCGCCGGCGGCGGCTCGCACATGACGGGCTGCGGCGATCCGGCGGCAAGCGGCCCTTTGCCGTCGATGGGGCGTCCGCGCGCGTCGAGCACGCGGCCCAGGAGCGCATCGCTCACGCCGATGGCGAGCGGCAGCCCGGCCCGCTCGACGAGGCAGCCCGCGCGCAGACCGAGCGTTTCTTCGAGCGGCATCAGGATGGTCGTCTGGCCGCGCACGCCTACGACCTCGGCGGGCACCGAGCGGGCGCGGGGGTCGTCGCCGCCGTAGAGGTAGCATAGCTCGCCCACCGCTGCGCCCACGCCGACGGCTTCAACGAGCAGGCCGACGACGGACTGGACGCGCCCGAAGTGACGCGCACGTATTGGTTCGGCGCGTAGCTGCTGGAGACGGGTAGCAAGGTGAGACATCGGGGCACCGGGGGCGATGCCGGGCCGGAGAGCCAGAATCGCGCCGATGCATTCAGGGAAAGCTGCGGGGCCGGATGGTGCGGCTCTACGGCACGTTTTTCCGCGCCGCCCTGCGCCTCTTGCCGCTGCACGACCACGCGCCCCGTTCTCCACATATGCAGCTCGCTACTGCGGGGCAGCTTTTGAGGTGCGGAATCGGGTTAGACAGGCGGGATGCGGTACCTGCTCTGCACGAGCCCGTTTGGAAATGCCTGCGTCTCGACGTGGGTCAGTTCGATGTCCCCACCGAGCGGCCCGAAAAGCGGGATGCCGGCGCCCAGCAGTACGGGAATGCGCGTCAGGATGAGTTCGCGCACCAATCCTGCGCGGAGGAAATGCTGGATGGTCTGGCCTCCGTCCACGTACACCCGGCGTACGCCCTCCGCGCCGAGCGCGCGCAGCACGTCGGCAGGCGCACCACCCCGCACCTCGACGTGGGGACGAATGGCTTCAGGAATGACTACCTCACCGCTACTCAGCACCACGACGCGCTTTTTTCCGTAGGGCCATGTGCCGAAGGTGCGCACCTTCTCGTACGTTCGCCGCCCCATCACGAGTGCATCAACCGAAGCCATAAAGGCAGCGTAGCCGTAGTCCCCTTCCCCTCCTGGCCGTTCAAGCCAGTCGATGTCGTCGTCGGCGCGGGCAATGTAGCCGTCCAGACTGGTGGCAATGAAGACGGCGGCTTCAGGCAATGCAGGCATGGGAGGAGAAGAGATGCCGGGGCAAACTGGCAAGCTTGGATGACATTCCTGCTTCATCTCGCCCGGTGTATTCTGCACAAACGCCCTGTGCCCCCTTCCGATGGATAGCGATGCCCTCGCCC
>CBDUBO010000220.1:0-5002 GCA_965365405.1 uncultured Rhodothermales bacterium
CGGGGCCGTCACCGCCCTCATCGCCCTGTTCGTCGGTGCCTACGCCATCGGCATCTCCAGCGCCGCGTACCGCAACCTCGACGCCGAGCATAGCGCCCGCATCCGCGACCAAGCCACCTTCAACCTGGCCGTACAGGGTCCGGCTGCCGACCGTGAGGCTGCCCTGGCGGCGCTGCGCCCGTCCGGTGCGACGGCGCGCTACCCCAGCCTGGTGCTGATGGGCCGGCTTCAGCTGGGCGGCCGCGACGAGTCCGTGCCCATTGTGGCGCGCCGCGCCGATGTGGCCGACTGGAACGCCGAACTGCTGCACCCCTGGACGAACGCCCCCGGCGACGCCTTTCTGCGTCATGGCCTTCAGGACAGTTTCGCCCTGGGGGACTCGGTGACGGTTGAGGTGGAAGGCGCGGTGCTGCGCTGGCGCGTGGCGGGCTTTTACAAGCCGCGCCGCGACCAGCGTGGCGTGCTGATGCAGCCGCTGCGCGGCGTGCTCGTGCCATGGGAAAGCCTTGAAGGTCGGCCCGGAACGACGTACGACCTGGTGGCATCCGTGCCCGGAAGGGCGCTGGCCCGGTCGGCAGCGGAGATGGGCCGCGCCGTGCCCGGCAGCATGGTCGTCACCACGCGTGAGGTGGACGATTTCGTCCACCGCATTTTTCTGGGGCTCTTTCGCTTTGCACTCGCCATGGCCGCGCTCGCGTTTCTGGCCGGCGTCGTGCTCATCGCCAATGCCGTCACGCTCGCCCTCGTCGAGCGGCGGCGTACGCTGGGGCTTTTCAAGAGCATGGGCTACGGGCGGAGCCACCTGCTGGCCCTGCTGCTGGCCGAGAACGCGCTACTGGGCGGGCTGGCGGGCGGCGTGGGCGTGGCCGCCGTGGCTTTCACCATCGCGGTGCTGGCGCGGCTTTCCAAAACCGAAGCACTGGGCGTGACGCCGCTGCTGGCGCTGGCCGTGGTGGGGCTAACGCTGCTGCTGACGCTGGGCACGGCCGCGGCGGCGGCGTGGCGCACGCTGGGGCATCGCCCCCTGCGCATCCTGCGCGCAGAAGGCATTTAGGCGGCGATCTGTGCGGTGCGGTGCGGATTCTGGGGTCTTCTTCATAGTTTCCCCGCGATTGCTCTGCAACGCCTCGCGCGGCGCCGGGCTGTTTCGCCACCCTCACCCCCGCCACAGCATGAATTTCGCGCCCATCGACTACATCGTTTTCGGCCTGTACTGCGCCGTTATCATCGGCATCGGGCTCTGGGTGTCGCGCGAGCGGGAGGGGCACAAGAAAAACACCGAGGACTACTTCCTGGCGGGCAAATCGCTGCCGTGGTGGGCCATCGGCGCGAGCCTCATCGCGTCTAACATCTCTGCCGAGCAGTTTATCGGCATGTCCGGTTCGGGCTTCCGGCTGGGCCTGGCCATCGCGTCCTACGAGTGGATGGCCGCCGTGACGCTGCTCGTGATCGCGTGGTTCTTTCTGCCCATCTACCTGGAGAAAGGCATCTTCACGATGCCGCAGTTTCTTGAAAAGCGCTACGACAACCGCGTGCGCATGCTGCTGGCCGTGTTCTGGCTCTTGGTGTACGTGTTCGTCAACCTGACGAGCGTGCTCTACCTGGGCTCGCTCGCGCTCCAGGGCATTCTGGGCGTGCCGCTGGTGTGGGGCATCGTCGGGCTGGCGGCCTTCGCGACCGTTTATTCGATCTACGGCGGCCTCAAGGCCGTCGCGTGGACGGACGTGGTGCAGGTAGTGGTGCTCGTGGGCGGCGGCCTGCTGACGACGTTTCTCGCGCTCGACGCCTACAGTGGCGGCGCGGGGGCCTTTGCGGGCTTTTCGAAGCTACTTGGCGAGGTACCCGAGCGCTTCAATATGATCCTCAGCCCCGGCGAACTGGTGTACCGCGACGACACCGGGGCGACGCAGGACGCTTATCAACTCCTGCCCGGCCTGGGCGTGCTCTTTGGCGGCATGTGGATCGCCAACCTGTTTTACTGGGGTTGCAACCAGTACATCATCCAGCGGGCACTGGCGGCCAAGAACCTCAAGGAAGCGCAGCGCGGGCTGGCGTTTGCAGCCTACCTCAAGCTCATTCTGCCACTCATCGTCGTCATCCCCGGCATCGTCGCCTACGCGCTCGACGCGCCCATCGCCAAGGGCGACGAAGCCTATCCGTGGCTGCTGGGCCAGTACATCGGGCCCGGCCTGAAGGGACTGGCCTTTGCGGCCCTCGTGGCCGCCATCGTCTCCAGTCTGGCTTCGATGATGAACTCGACGGCGACCATTTTCACGATGGACCTCTACCGCACGCAGTTCAAGCCGCAGGCCGACGAGCAGGAACTGGTGCGCGTGGGCCGTATCGTGGGGATGACCGCCATCGTCATTGCCGCCCTCGCGGCGTACCCGCTGCTGGGGGCCATCGACCAGGCGTTCCAGTACATCCAGGAATACACCGGCTTTATCAGCCCCGGCGTGCTGGCGGTTTTCGTGATGGGGCTGTTCTGGCGTAAGTCCACGCCCAACGCGGCGCTTGTCACGGCCATCCTGAGCATCCCGCTCTCGGCGGCGATGAAGCTGCTCACGCCGGACGTGCCGTTCATCCACCGCATGGGCATCGTGTTCCTGATCTCCGTCGCCCTCATCGTGGTGATTTCGCTGCTGGAGGGCAAGGGCAAGGATCACATCAAGGCGGTGCAGCTGTCGGGCTTCCGCAGCTTCGGTGACCCGGTGTACAACATCGCCGCCTTCGGCATTCTGGGCATCACGGCAGCGCTCTACGCGATGTTCTGGTGAGGTTAGCGCTTAGAGATCAGCGGTTGGCGTGCTTTTGCTAACCGCTGATCTCCAGGCGCTACAAGCCCATGCGGGCGCAGCCTCGGATTCTTCACAGGCTGGCATCGCGTCTGGCTTGCCCCTTTCGCTGCCGCCGCCGTACTTTTGGCGCTCCATGCGGGGCTATAGCTCAGTTGGTAGAGCGCTGCAATCGCACTGCAGAGGTCAGGAGTTCGAATCTCCTTAGCTCCACCCCGGAAACGGCCCGGAAATGCGCGAAAGCAGCATTTCCGGGCCGTTCGCGTTTAATGCACGAGCACTTACGCAGCTTCAGGGCGGCGGGGCAGGGCGGGGTGGCGGGCCAAGCTCTCATCGGCCTCGTGGTCGGCGCGGGCCAGCCGCATCAGCACGGCGGCTTCGTCCAGGATGGCGCGCAGGCCGCTTTCCTGCACGTGCTCGTAGGCTTCCTCCAGCGACACCCACCGGCGGGTGCGCTGATCCTGCTCCGGCCACGCCTCCAACTCGCGCTCGACGCGCATCAGGAACACCTCCACGATAGGGGCGCGCTTGGAGCGCCCGTGCCGGTAGCAGCCCAGCGAAACCGGACTTACCTGCCCCTTGACGCCGGCCTCTTCGAGCGCCTCCTTCTTGGCCGAAGCGTGCGCCGCCAGGTCGTCTTCGATCCAGCCCTTGGGGATGATCCACCGGCCCTTGTTGCGCGTCGTGATGAGTAGCACCTCGATCCGGCCCTCGTAGATACGGTAGGGCACGACGGCGGACTGCCGGGGCTCGATCGGGGTGTAGAGCTTTTTGTAACTCACGTACGGCGGAAATCGCTACAACAGCGAGTGGTAGAGCAGGGCGGCCAGCAAGGCACCGGCCATGGGACCCACGACGGGAATCCACGCATAGCCCCAGTCGCTCGTTCCTTTGCCCGCTACCGGCAGCAGCATGTGCATGAGGCGCGGCCCCAGGTCGCGCGCCGGGTTGATGGCATAGCCTGTCGTGCCGCCCAGCCCCAGCCCGACGACGAGCACCACGAAAGCGACCGGGAGGGCGTCGAGCGCGCCCAGCCCGACTTCGGGCGCGGCCAGAAACAGCACGGCGAACACGAGCACGAACGTGCCGATGGCTTCGGATACCACGTTACTCAGCGGGGCGCGCACGGCGGGGTCGGTGGCGAAGACGGCGAGCTTGGCCGCCGGGTCAGGCGTGCGGGCAAAGTGCGGGCGGTAGTGCAGCCACATCAGGGTTGCCCCCAGCATCGCGCCGAGGAGCTGGGCGGCGAAGT
This sequence comes from uncultured Rhodothermales bacterium, assembly GCA_965365405.1. Classification (GTDB taxonomy): domain Bacteria; phylum Bacteroidota; class Rhodothermia; order Rhodothermales; family BA12; genus CBDUCD01. The sequence continues at coordinate 4,048 of CBDUBO010000220.1, forward strand.
AGAGCGGCACGTCGGCCCAGGCGAACTTGCCCGCAGCGGCCAGTCCCAGCGTGACGGCAGGGTTGAGGTGGGCGCCGCTGGCAGCGGCGGTGGTGAAGACGGCCACGAACACGGCCATCGCCCACCCGAGGGTGATAACGATCCAGCCGCTGCCCTCGCCCTTGGTGCCGCGCAGCACCACGTTGGCAACGACGCCATCGCCCAGCAGCAGCAGCAGGGCCGTTCCGATGAGTTCGCCGAGGAAAGGAGTCATGGCGCGCTTAGCCGCGAGGTTTGAGGTGAACGGTGAAGGCCAGCAGCAGGATACCGACGAGGGTGGCCCCGAGGATGCTGTAGAGGGCTACGTCCCACGAATAGTGCTCGGCCAGCCAGCCCAGCCCCTTGCCCTGGATGGTGCGCCCCAGGTAGCCGAAGAGGCCGATGAAACCTGCCGCTGTGCCCACGGCTTTCTTGGACGAGAAGTCCAGCCCGGCCACACCCAGCAGCATCACGGGTGGGTAGATGAAGAAGCCGATGAGGGCGAAAAAGACCATGTCGAGCCAGAAGTAGCCCGGCGGCACGACGAGGATGCCGGCGAAGGAGGCGAACACGGGAATCATGCACAGGAAGCTGACCAGGCCGCGCCGCCCACCCATGCGGTCGGACACCCAGCCCATGAGCAGGGTGCTGGCGATGCCCGCAAACTCGTACACGAAGATGCCGAAGCCGCCGCCTTCCAGACTCGCGCCCTTGACCTCCTTCAGGTACGTCGGCCCCCAGTCGAGCATACTGTAGCGGGCGATGTACACGAACAGGTTGGCGATGGCAAAGAGCCAGATGTACTTGTTGCTGAGCACGTAGTCGAAGAACAATTCGCGCATCGTCAGCTCGCGCTCGTGCGAGCCTTTCTCCGCTGGCGGGTAGTCGTTCTTGTACTCCTCGATGGGAGGCAGGCCCTCCGACTGCGGCGTGTCGC
>CBDUBO010000221.1:0-4999 GCA_965365405.1 uncultured Rhodothermales bacterium
TGTCCAGGAAGTAGCGGTCGTGCGTGACGGCGATCACGGTGCCGGCGTAGCGCGCCAGGTGCTGTTCGAGCCACGCGACGCTCTCGGCATCCAGGTGGTTCGTCGGCTCGTCGAGCAGCAGCACGTCGGGCTTCTGGAGGAGCAGGCGAACAAGGGCCACGCGGCGCTTTTCACCACCCGAAAGCACGCCGATCTTCTGGTCGGGGGGCGGGCAGCGCAGCGCGTCCATCGCCAGTTCGAGCTGCTGGTCGATGTCCCACGCGCCCAGCGCGTCGATCCGGTCCTGCAGCTTGGCCTGGCGCTCCATGAGCGCGTCGAAGTCGGCGTCGGGCTCGGCAAACTGGGCCGAGATGGCCTCGTAGTCGCGCACGAGCTTGACCGTTTCGGCAGCGCCCTCCTCTACGATCTCGCGGACGGTTTTGTCGGGGTCGAGGCGGGGCTCCTGGTGCAAAAGGCCGAACGTGATGCCTTTCTGCACGTCGATGTGCCCGGCATAGTCCTGGTCTTCACCCGCGATGATTTTGAGCAGGGTAGACTTCCCCGACCCGTTGAGGCCCAGCACGCCGATTTTCGCGCCGTAGAAGAACGAGAGGTAGATGTCGCGCAGGACGGTTTTGCCGTTTTTGTGCGTCTTGGAGACGCCGCGCATCGAGAAGATGATTTTCTGGGATTCGCTCACAGGAAGGGCGAGGTTGGTAGAGGGGCGCCGCGCGCGGCGGCATCGTGACATAGTTTGGCCTGAAACTACGTGCAGCCGCGGGGTTCGCCATGACGGACAAATTGGACGATTCTTCGGAGCGCCCCCTCCGCCACTACACGCGCCTCGGCCTCGGCCTGCTGTTCGTCGTGGCTGGACTTGCGCATTTCATCTTCCCTGACGCCTACGTGCGCGTGATGCCGCCCTACGTGCCCGCGCCCCGCTTCATGGTGCTCGCGAGCGGCTTTTTCGAGATCGCGGGCGGCGTGGGGCTGCTGGTGACGCGCCTGCGCCGGGTGGCCGCATGGGGACTGGTGCTGCTGCTCGTCGCCGTTTTCCCGGCCAACATCTACATGGCCCTCCACCCGGACGTGATAGGGTTCGATGTGCCCGGGTGGGCGTTGTGGCTGCGCCTGCCGCTCCAGTTCGTGCTGATCGGGCTGGTGTGGTGGGCCGGGCTACAGCCTCTTCAGAGCACGCGCCGGAACAGGTAGAACCACCCCAGCAGGAACAGCAGCCCGGCCACCATCAGCGTTTGCAGCAGCGGAAACTGGGGGATGTTGGCCTCGTCCACGAAAATGACGAACACCTGCGCGACGGTCAGCAGCAGCAGCAGCAGTTGCACGACGGCGTCGTCGCGGCGGCGGCGGTCTTCGTGGGCCGCGTCTATCTGCCGCTCCAGGTCTACCATGCGGTCGAGCGTGTAGCGGCGCTTTACCTCCGAGCCGCGCACGGCAAAGGCGTTTTCGTAGATGGCCTTCTCGGTCGCGTAGTTGAAGAGGTTGGGCACGTAGCGCCGCTTGGTTTCGCGCAGCGCGATGGCTTTGAGGTTTTCGAGCATCTTGAGGCTGGGCGCGCTGCCTGCGCGGCCCCGCTCAGCGGGCCCATCCGTCTCGGGCGGCGGATCCATGAACTTCACCAGGCAGTCGTCCACCCGGTCTATGATCTCCTCGTTGTGGAAGATGACGCTGTGGGGAATGATGAAGTACGGGCTGATGCCTACCTCCTCGCCGACCTCGCCGAGCACGCGGTCGCTGTCGGTGAGGTTGATGAGGTTGCGGCGGTGCACCTTGATGAAGTTGTCGCCGCTGCTGAACGTCGGGTCGAGCGTGTCCATGATCTCCTCGTCGCCGATCTCGGCAAAGTCGAAGATGCCGTTGACGATGCCGGCCAGGGCGACGAGTTTGCGCCCGGTGTCGGTAGGTTTTTCGAGCCAGCCTTCGAGTTCGTCCGAAAAGGACTTCTGGTTGCGGCGTCGCAGCGCGCGGCGGGGCGTGACGACCTGGTTTTCGCGCCGCGCACCATAGACCACGCGCAGCGCCTCCGTCAGCGTGACCTCGCCCAGCGTGTCGCCCAGCACCACCTGGAGGGTCGCTCCTTTGGGAAAGTGCGCCTTCCGCCTCCTCAGCTCCTTCGCCAGCTCTTTTTGCACGTCCGTTTTCGGCTCGCTGGCGAGTGCGGCGAAGGGGCGCGCCATAAACGTTTCCTTCCGCTTGTCTTTGAACTTCTCGGCTACGAACGTCTCCCACAGCGTGTCCAGCACCGACTCCACCTGCACCACGCGGCCCGTGCAGCCCACGTCGAACCAGATGCGGCTTTCCAGGTGGGCCTGCTCGCTCTCGCCTTCGTAGAGGTGCATCAACTTGATGAGGTCGTGCTCGCCCAGCAGCGTGCCGCGCCCCGTCAGCACCACGTTCCAGACCGCGATGCCCGACCCTTTGAAATACGACCGGTTCAGGTGCAACCAGCACGGGCAGCGCACGAACCGATCTGCGCTGCCCGCGCTCCACGGGGGCTGTGGCTCCTCGGGCGTGCCGTGCAGCAGCGTCTCCTCCCGCCCTTCCGAGAGAAATTCGATCTCGGCGGGAAACCACACGTCCACCGCGACGCGGCAGGTGTAGATCGTCCCGCCATCGGGACCCACCGTCTCGCCATAAAGCAGGTTGGTGTGGACAAGCCTCTCGTTCTGAAACTTGTACGAGATCAGGTCCAGCTCCATCGAGCCGATGGCGGAGCAGTACGCGCACGAGCCCTCCTGCACCGGGCGCAGGCCGTGGAAGACTTCGTCCTCTAGGTTGTTGGGGTTGTCCACGAAGTGCAGGCACAGCACCGTGCGCGCCTTGCTGTCCAGCCGGCTGGCGGTGATCACGGACTCGACAGGCGCGGGCGTGGATTCAGCGAGGTCGGGCATGGCTCAGGTGAGCGGGCAGACGGGGTACGTTTCGCGCGGGCCGAGCGTGGCGGCAAGCGTCTCCTCGGCGCGAGGGCCGGTGTAGCCGAGCGAGGCGTAGAACGCGCGCAGAAACGCTTCGAGCACCCCGCGTTCGAGGCGGGTAGCAGCGGGCGGGTGGAACAGCAGAAGGTAGAGGTGGAGCGCGGGCGGCTGGCCCTTTTCGAGGGCGGGCTGCACGTAGGGCACGTCCACGCGACGTGCGCCGAGCCGGGCCAGCGCCTCCAACCGCTCGTGCGGATCTATGGCCGACCGGATGCCCTGTTGTGCGGCTTCTTCCGGGTTTTCGGCCTCGGCAAACACGCACCGGAGGCTGCCCCCGGCGGTCTGTTCGAGCGCTTCGAGGGCGCGGCGGATGAGTTCGCGGGCCACGCCGTGACGCCGTGCGCGGGGCGCGACGAACACGTAGGTGAGCAGCCCGCACGCGCTCTGCGGATAGTACTCGTAGGCGATGCCGCCTGCCACCCCCTCGCCGTCGCGGGCGAGGGCAAAGGCGAGGGTATAGCCGTCGTCGCGGGTGCCAGCGAGCAGGGCTTCCCACTTTTCGCGCGACTCGGTTTCGGAGGCATCCGGGAAGCTGGCTTCGTAGAGCCGGAAGAGGCCGTCGAAGTCCTGACGCTCCACGTCAGTATCCAGACTTGTGACAGTACGCCAGTGGAGGGGCGAGGTCGGCATGGCGAGAAGGGCGGCGCGTTTTCGATGATACGGCAGGGGCGCGGCGTGTCGTTTCTTCCAGCCGTCCGGTTCCACTCCCTGCTCAGCCCATCTCCATGCTGCCTGCCGCGATTGCCGCCTACGTGCTGCTGCAACTGCTTATCGGGGCCTACATCTCGCGCCGCATCCACACCGAGTCCGACTACCTGCTGGCGGGGCGAAGCCTGGGTCCGGTTCTGGGTACGTTCACCATTTTCGCCACCTGGTTCGGAGCCGAAACGTGCCTGGGCGCGGCGGGAGCCATCTACGAGCGCGGTCTCTCCGGCGGCTACGCCGATCCGTTCGGCTACGCGCTGTGCCTGCTGCTGCTCGGCCTCGTGTTCGCGGCCCCGCTGCGGCGGCGCGGCCTGACGACCCTCGCCGACCTGCACCGCGAGCGCTTCGGGCCGCGCGTCGAGTGGCTCAGCATCGTGCTCATGATTCCCGCGCCGGTGCTGTGGGCGGGCGCGCAGGTGCGCGCCTTCGGCACCCTGCTGGGCTTCTACACCGGCTTCGACCCCGCCCTCGCCGTGGCCGCCGCCACGCTCGTCGTCATCCTCTACACCACGTGGGGCGGCCTGCTGGCCGACGCCTGGACCGACCTCATCCAGGGCATTGCCCTCCTGGGCGGACTGGTGCTCCTGTTCGTGGCCGTGCTCGGCGACGGCGGCGCGGACGTGCTGCGCGCCACGCCCACCGAGCGCCTCAACCCGTTCCACGACACGGGCCTGTTCGAGGGGCTGGAGAACTGGGCCATCCCCATCCTGGGATCCGTCGTGTCCGTTGATCTGGTGTCGCGCATCCTGGCGTGCCGCACGCCCGGCATCGCGCAGCGGGCCTCGCTGCAAGCTACGGGCATCTACCTCACCGTGGGCATGATCCCCGCGCTGCTGGGCCTGATGGGGGCCGAACTCTTGCCCGGCCTGGCCGACGCCGAGGGGCTGCTGCCTGCCCTGGCCGATCAGTACCTGGGCGGCGTGGTGCGGGTGCTGTTCGTGGGCGCGCTCGTCTCCGCCATCCTTTCGACGGTGGATTCGACGCTGCTCGTGGCCGGCTCGCTGCTGTCGCACAACGTCATCGTGCCCCTCAGGCCCGGCATGAGCGAAGGCGCCAAGGTGCGCGCTGCGCGGGCGAGCGTCGTCCTCTTCGGCGTCGTGGCGGGCGTGCTGGCGTTCGCCTCGGGAGGCGTGTACGAACTGGTGCAGGAGGCGTCCGCCTTTGGCAGCGCGGGCCTGCTGGTGGCCGTGGGGTTCGGGCTGTTCACGCGGTGGGGCGGGCCGCGCGCCGCTGCCGCCTCGATGCTGGGCGGCGTGACGACTTACGTGGTGGCGGGCAAGCTGCTGGGGATGCCCTATCCTTTTCTGGCCTCGCTCGTCGCC
>CBDUBO010000222.1:0-4997 GCA_965365405.1 uncultured Rhodothermales bacterium
CGAGCGCGAGCAGGTCGAGTACGAGGTGACGGAGGCGCTTCACGCGGGGTCGGGAATAGGGCGAGCGGCAAGATAGGACACGCCGTAAGTCGCAGAAGCGTGGCAGTTAGCAACGGGCGGCGCGTGTAACATCACCCGCTCAATCCCTGCACGCCATGAAGCCCCTCTTCCTTCTGTCTCTCTTCTCTCTGCTCGTGCTCCACACGGGCTGCCGCATCGAGCGCGCCGACAGCGACGCGGATGCTGACTCGCTCCGCATTGCCACGACGGGCGGGTACGAGCGCTTCACGGACGACGAGCTGGAGCGCAACCGGTACAGCGGCCAGTTTCGCACCGTCACGCCCGTGGACACGGCGGCGGCCAGCGCGGCGGCGCGCCTCAACCGCGAAAACCTGGAAGGCATCCAGGCCGCCTTTGACACGGCGCGCATCACGCTTCCGCTGGGCGGCAACGTGGCCGGTCCCAGCGTGCTCCGCGCCCAGATCCTGCTCGACCGCGCCGGTTTCTCGCCCGGACAGATAGACGGGCGCTGGGGCGACAACACCGAAAAAGCCGTTTACTGGTTTCAGGACGCCCACGGCCTCACGCCCAGCGGCGTCATTGACTCCACCACGTACCGCAGCCTCGAAGAGCAGGCCGGCCGCCCCGCGAAGCTGACCGTTGCCCACGTCGTCACCCCGGCAGAGGCGCAGGCGCGCTATGAACCCATCCCCGCCGACATCTATCAGAAGGCCGAAATGGACTCGCTCGGCTACGAGTCCTTTGCCGAAATGCTGGGCGAGAAGTACCACGCCAGCCCCGACCTGCTGCGCCGCCTCAACGCGGGGGGCGGGGTGGACACGCCCCGCGCTGGGGATACGCTCTGGGTGCCCAACGTGCTGAACGCCCGGCCGCAGCAGGGCACCGTCGCGCGGCTCGTCATTTCGGGCGAGGGGCGCTACCTGCACGCCGTGGATGCGTCGGGCCGCGTGCTCCTACATTTCCCCGCCACCATCGGCGCGTCGTACGACCCTTCGCCGCAGGGCGATTTTCGCGTGACGACGGTGACGCGCAGCCCGTGGTGGCATTATCAGCCCGACCTGCTGGCCGATGTGCCGGACAGCGAGCCGGATGCCCGCATTCCGCCCGGCCCCAACAATGCCGTCGGGCGCGTGTGGATGGCCCTCAGCGAGCCGCACTACGGCATCCACGGCACGAGCGCGCCGCAGACCATCGGCTACACCTCCTCGGCGGGCTGCGTGCGCCTTACCAACTGGGATGCCCTCACCCTGGCCGACCGCATCGCCGGGGGAACGCCCGTCGTATTCCGCGACGTGCCGGGCCGCAACGCGGCGGGCGGGCGCGACTCGACGCAGGTGGACACGACGCGGCAGGTGCCGGAGAGTGAGCGCGCGGACGCGTAGGGCGCGCAGTGGTGCCCGCTACCGCCCCGCGAGGAGCGGGTAGGGGTTGACGGGCTCCCCGTCCCAGAAGCTTTTGGGGTCTTCTGTCGTCCAGATGGCGAAGTGCAGGTGCGTGTTGCCCGGCACGGCGTTGCCCGAATCCCCCACGGTGCCGAGCGTCTGCCCCTGCATCACCTGCTGGTCTTGCGCCAGCCCGGGGGCGTAGGCGTCAAGGTGGGCGTAGTAGTACACCGTGCGCCCGTCCGCGCCGAGTTGGTAGATGGTCAGGCCGCCGCGCTCGCTCGTAAACAGACGCAGGATGCGCCCCGGCGCGGCGGCCACGACGGGCGTGCCGCGCGGGGCAAGGATGTCGATGGCGTCGTGGCGGCGGCCTTCTCCGCGGGCCTGCATGAACGTATCCACCAGGTCGGAAGCCCGGATGCCTGCCACAGGAATCAAGAGGCCGGAAGGGGCAGGCGTGGTGACGGGCGGGTTCGGGTCAGCGGAAGGCGGCCCCACCCGGACGGTGTCGCCCGGCAGCACAGGGGGACCCACCGCGCGCAGCGATTCGGAGGCCGGAGAGGCCGCGTTCTCCGTCGGGGCAGCAGGCGCGGCAAGCGTGTCCGGGCGCTCGCCGTCGTAGCGCTCGATGCGGCATCCGGCGAGTACGAGCGCGAGAAGGACGGCGAGGCGAAGCATAGGGGCGGCAGGAGAAGTAAGTCCGCTTCCACGCGGCAGCAGATCCCAAGTTTGGCCGCGCCGCCGGGACGTTTCAGGGCGACCAGAAGGGCTCGGCGGCAGGCATGAACGTGACGGGCACTTCGGACACGAACGCGCGCAGCCACCGGGCGCAACCTTCCATGCCGCCCTGCTCGGACGGGATGTGCCCGAGGACGACGAGGGCTTTGGGCATCCCGGCTGCAACGGCATCGGCGGCGTAGAGAATCGTTTCCCACTCGTGCGCCTCGCCCATCACCAGCACGTCTACGTCGGGGCGGGCCAGCAGGCGCCGCTGCGCCTCGAAGCCGGGAAAACCCGGTGCCAGCCCCGCCCGCGACACGGGCAGGTCGGGGTTTCCCACGACGCGGAGGGCACGGATGCCCAGCTTTTCCTGGAGCGCCACGGCCAGCGCGCCCACCGTGGTCGGCGGGAGGGTGAACACCGCGCCGTCTTCCGACTGTGGAAATGCCTCCCAGCCCAGCGCGGCGATCATGCCGGTGCGGATGCCGTCCGGTGGGCGGCGGTGCCAATGGTCGTGAAAGCGCCACACGACGAGCCCGTGCGCTTCGATGAAAGCCTTCTTCGCCTCGAAGACGGGATCGCGCTGAGCTTCCAGCGCCTCCGTCTCGTCGCGGTGGCCGTAGAACGTGGGTTCGTGCGTGATGATGAAGTTGTGGCCCGACGCAGCGGCGCGCTGCAACACGTCGAGCGTCGCCATCAGGGTGACGGAAATCCCGGTGACGGGCGCGTCCGGGTCGCCTGCTTTGAAGGTGTCCACCGTCTCCTCGCTCCACGGCACGCCGACCTCCGTCTGGATACGGGCAACGACCTGTCGCGCCGTGAGCGGCTGCGCCGGGGCCGTTGAGACGGCCAGCGCGCACAGCGCGAGGGCAAGCAGTGGGCGAGGATTCATGGGCGTAACGGGCGGGTGGTGACGCACAGCCTGCAAGACGACGGACCTGCGCGGCAGCAGAATAGCACGAAACGGGTCAGAGGATCTGCGCCAGGATTTTCTCGAAAGCGGCGGCGGCCAGTTTCTCGGCGGCCTGCGCCTGCAACCTTTCCAGCAGGTTGGCCTCGGCGTGCTTCCGCTCATTCGGGTCGAAGCGGTCACGCACGTCGGCGTTCGGGAAGCGCAGGAGGGCCGTGTCGCCGTCGAAAACGGCGTAATGCACGCCTTCCGCAACGGCGACGGGCACCACGCCCTCAGCTACCACGTTGCGCGTCGTCGTCTCGATGAGGCGAAAGTAGAATTCGGCTTCGAGCCTGAGGGTGGCGCGCACGTCGGTGTACGTCGTGTCACCCCCGTCGCGCAGGCGGATGCGCTCGCTCGTCTCCCGGCGGTCGCGTTCCTGACGTGTGAACAGGCGCAACTCGGGCACGAGCACCAGGTCGGCCTCGACGGCCCGCCCGATGCCGACGGCTTCGCTGCGTGTGAAGGGCGCGCGGCGGCCCATCCGGCCCAGCTCGCGGCGCAGCGCGCGCGGCGAAACGGAGGCCACGAAAAGGGGCGGCGCGCTCCAGAAGTCGCGGTTCAGCCTTTCGGACAGCGTGCCTGGCCACGCGGCAGGCACCTGCGCAACCGCCTCGGCAGGCAGCACAGGCAGAAACGCCACGTGTTCGGTGCCGGCGTCGAGGGCATTTGTCTGTAAATCATCGGCGGCCTCCAGCACCCCGGCAGCGGGGCGCGGGGTGTAGGCCAGCACGCGCGCGGCCAGGTTGTAGCTCTGCCGGTACCGGCTCTGCCCTGCGGCGTGGTCGGCCCATGCCAGCAGCCCGTCCACCCGGCGGCGGTCGAGTTCGTCGCGTAGCGCGGCGGGCATGGAGAAGCGCAGGGCGCGCTCGTAGCGCCCGTCGGCGTCGTCGTAGCGCTGCCGTGACGCGTCGGTGTCGGCGCGGCTGAAAAGCGCGCGCACGGCCGCCTCGTTTGCGGCGTCGTGGAGGGCTTGATAGCCGACCGGCAGGCTGAGCGCAACGCCGAATTCCCCGGCCAGTGTACGCAGCGCCATCACGTCGTCGAGGGCGGCGACGGCGGCTTCGTGCTCGGCGGCGGCGTGGGCACGCTCGGCACGGGCATACCGTTCGTCGCGGGCTTCGAGGGCGGTGCGCTCGAAACGCACGCGCGCGTCGCGGTAGCCGGGATCGCGCCGCAGCACCTCGGCATAGGCGCGGGCGGCGCGGTACGGATCGCCTTCGTGTTCGGCCTCGAACGCGCGCCCGAACCGATCCTGTGTGGTCACACAGCCGGCGAGCAGCAGGGCAAACAGCAGAAAGTGTCCAGCGCGGAGGACATTCAGGGGGTTCATGGTAGAACAGGGTGAGGGTGAGCGCGCGGCGTACGAGGGCGGAGCCCAAAAGGAAAGCCTCCCGGACGCATCCGAGAGGCTTTCACAGAAAAGCGCGTGCCGCTCAATTGATCGCTGATGGTTGTTTTGTTGGATGGCGAGGTGAGTAAGCAGGCGTACGTAGCGCAACCATCCAGCTAACTGACCATCCTGCCATCCTCTACACCCGTGTAGCAGCGGCCTCCTTGAGCGCGTCCACCTTGTCGAGCTGCTCCCACGGGAAGTCGGCGCGTCCGAAGTGCCCGTAGGCCGCCGTGGGGCGATAGTGGGGCTTGAGCAGGTCGAGGCTATCGATGATGCCGCGCGGCGTGAGGCGGAACGTTTCGCGCACGACAGCGGCCAGGTCGCGGTCGGAAAGCTGGCCCGTGCCGAACGTGTCCACGTTGACCGAGACGGGCTCGGCCACGCCGATGGCGTAGGCAAGCTGCACGAGCGCTTCGTCCGCCAAGCCAGCCGCCACCAGGTTCTTGGCGATGTAGCGCGCCGCGTAGGCCGCCGAGCGGTCCACCTTCGACGGGTCTTTGCCCGAAAACGCGCCGCCGCCGTGCGC
>CBDUBO010000223.1:0-4968 GCA_965365405.1 uncultured Rhodothermales bacterium
GGGCGTCGGCGGGCGGGCTTTCGGCGTCGGGGAGGGCGGCAAGGGCCGGATCAGCGGGGGGCGGCGCGCTGCCCGCTTCGATGCGGGTGCCGGGGTAGTAGAACGCCAGGATCTCTGCCGCGCTGCGGCCTTCGAGGGCCTGCCCGTGCGCGCCCCACTGGCTCAGGCCCACGCCGTGCCCGAAACCCCGCCCCTCAAACACGTACTGCTCGCCCGAGCGCGTCGCCTCGAACAGCGTGCTGCGGATGCTGCGCACGCCGAAGTGATTGGAGAGCGCCATGCGAAACTGCTGCCCTGTGACCGTTTTCGACCGTCCCCGCGCCTGCAATAGCTCAATACGCGTGGCCCGACCCTCGGCGGAGCGCCCGGCCACAGTAAAGCCGGTCACATCCCCGCCGAACGCTTTCGAGAGCACGCGCAGCACGTCTCGGCGCGGAAGCTCGGTCCGCCAGGCGGTGTGCGGTGAAACGCGGTCGTAGGGGTCGGGGCGGGTCTGGAGATAAGGGATGGGGCCTCCCGCCCACACCTCGTGGTTGCTGGCGGCGTGGCCGCCATTGGAGGACGAGTACACGGCGCGGGCAAGCGCCCCCTCGTAGGTGAGCAACTGGCCGCGCGTGGCGTCGGCGGCCTGCCGGGCGCGACTGCTGACGCCTTCGAGGCCGAAAAACACCTGCGAGCCTACGTGATCCACCACGTCGTAGTCGGGGCTGAGGCGGCCGCGTTCGTAGAGGGCGTAGGTGCGCGCCAGAATCGCCATCGCCCGCGTGCCCTCGTCGTCGTCGAGGCCGTACTCGCGCGTCACGACGGCGGCCACGTACAACTCCAGGTCGAGCGTGTGGATGAGGCGCAGCGCCGCGCCGTCGCCGTCCACGCGCAGCGTGCCGCTGTAGCGCCGCTCGACGGGTGGGCTGCCGTCCACGCGCAGCGTGAAGTCTGCCGTGGCCTCGGCCGAAGCCACGCCACCCACGCGCAGTTCGGGCGTGAAGAACGTCATCTCCGGCGCTTCGACGCGCAGGCGGTTGGGCTCGGCGGAAAAGACGACGCGCTGCCCTGGCGCAATGGTGACGAGTGGCAGGGGGTCGAAGCCCGCGTAGAGCGCGAGCGGGGCCGTTGCCTCCAGGGTGACGCGCTGGGGCGCGTGGGTTTCGAACAGGCGTACGCGGATGGTCTGGGTCGGGTCGTCGGCAGCGCGGGCGGTGCCTGCCGCGAGCAGCACCAGCGCGCACAGAGAGAGGCGCAGCATGGCGGTAGAGGCTGGTAGTGCCGGAAAGATACACCGCCTCAGACGAAAAAGCGTATTGAGATTAGCATAGAGTGGCCGAGGGGTTCTGTCCGTGGCAAACGCAGCTTACCTATCATGAGATCAACCTTTCCTTTAAGATGCGCGAGCGTTCCCGGCTGGCCACGACCTCGTGCCCACCCGTCATGATGAGCTTGTAGCGTCCGCTGAACCAGGGCACCATCTCGCGGATGTGGGCCACCTGCACGATGGCGGCACGGTGCACGCGCATGAAGGCGTCGGGGTCGAGGTGGGCTTCGAGGTGGTCGAGCGTGTGGGAAACGAGGTGCTGCCGGACGCCCGCCTTCGGCCCCGCCTCGGGGTCCACGGTATGGAGCCGGGTGATGCCTTCCTGCACCTCGGCGGTGACGACGTGCTGAACGGGCACGACGAGCAGGCGGTCACGGAAGGGGACGGACAGGTGGCGGAGGTACTCGGCTGGTACGGGCGCGGGCCGGGGCAGGGCGTCGAGGTAGTCGAACAGGCGGGCCAGGTGATCGTCGCGCACGGCGTGGGCATCGCCGCGCGCGCGGCGCGCCTCGGCGCGTGCGACGGCGCGTTCGAGCCCGTCGCGGGAGACGGGTTTGAGCAGATAGTCCACGGCGTTTTCCTCGAAGGCGCGAACGGCGTAGGTGTCGAACGCGGTCGTAAAGACGACATCGGGGCGGCGACCGGGGGGCAGGCGTTCGAGCACGCCGAAGCCATCGAGTCCGGGCATCTGCACGTCGAGAAAGGCGAGGTCGAAGGGACTCGACACCAGCACTTCGAGCGCCTCGATGCCGTCGCTGGCGGACGCGCCCACGGTGAGGCGACCCGCTTCCTCTAATGGCGCGAGCATCCGGGTCAGGCGTGCACGGGCGGGCGCTTCGTCGTCGGCGATGAGACAGCGGATCATGGGCGAAACGTTTCGGTGGGCTGCGAAAGGGGAATGCGGAGCGTTGCGCGGGTGCCGCCTCCGGGACGGCTTTCGAGCGTAAAGCGGCGGTTGTCGCCGTAGAGGTGGTTCAGGCGGGCGGCGACGTTTTCCAGTCCGATGCCGTAGAACGCCGTGGGACTGTCGGGCTCGATGGCGATGCCCACGCCGTCGTCCGCCACTTCCACAACGACATGGCCCTCCATTTCATGCGCGGTCACGCCCACCGCGCCCCCGCCACGCCGTGGCCCCAGCCCGTGCTTGACGCTGTTCTCGACAAGGGTTTGCACGGTAAACGGCGGCACCGGCACGCTGCGCAGGTGGTCGGGCACGTCCACCGTCGTAGTGAGCGCGTCGCCGAAGCGGGCCTTTTCGATGGCGAGGTAGTGGGAGACGAGGTCCATCTCCTCACCGAGGGGCACGAAGGCCGCCTCGGCGGTCTGTAATGTGTGCCGGAAAATGGCCGACAGGTGCTCGACGACGCGCTCGGCTTCGTCGGGCCGCTCGGCCACGAGCGAGGCGATGGTGTTGAGGGCGTTGAAGAGAAAGTGCGGGTTGATCTGGGCGCGCAGCGCGACGAGGCGCGCCTCGGTGTGCGCCTTGACGAGCCGCACCTCGCGTTCGAGTAGGGCGAGGCGCTCGACGGCCAGCCCGAACTGTCCGCAGAGGATGCGCAGAAAGCCGATGTCGTCGAGGTTGTAGACGCGCCGTCCGCCGCGGCGCTCGGCGAGGGCGAGCAGCCCCACCGCGGCCCCGTCGCCCCGGATGGGCACGACCAAGGCGGCCCCGATGCGGCGCAGCTCCCGCTCGTCGGCCGGCGAGAGGCGGGCGTCGCTCAACTCGTCGTCGCGCGCCCAGAGCTGCTGGTCGTCCCTGAAGCGAGGCCACAGGCGCGCCACGGCCTGGGCCGTGAGGTGGGGTGGGGCGGGGTGATAGGCGGCAGAACGCCATTCACTCTCGCCTGGCAGGCGGTGGTAGAGCACGGCGCTGGAAGCGCGCACGCCTTCGCCCGCCGCGGCGACGGTGGCGGCGGCGAGCGCCTCGGTATCCACCAGCTCGTTGAGGCGCTGCGCGTAGTCGCGCAGCGCTTTCTGCATCCGCTGCTGATCGCCGGAAAGGAAAAACGAGGCGCTGGTGAGCCAGTGTCTGAGGCCCTCGGCCCCGAACAGGATGAGCACGCACAGGGCCGCCCCGATAAGCGACACGGGCGCTTCGGTACGCTCCAGGATGGGGTTGAGCGCGTACATCGTGCCTGCGAACAGCACGAACGCCGACACGGCGACGAGCCCGTTGACGAATGCAGACGACAGCACGGCGCCCACTTTGCCGTAGCGCAGCGTCGAGAGGGTGACAAGCGTGATGGGAGCGACGGAGAGAAGCTGCGTGAGCACGACGAGCCACCCCAGCGTGGCGTCCTGCACCTGCGCCAGCAGCGGAAACAGGCCCAGCAGGGCCAGGCCAACCACGGTGGCGGCCAGCAGGGTGAGCAGGCTGCCCCATCGGTTCCAGCCCGCCCGCGTGGCCTCTCGCCGTGAGCGCGCATCGCCGAGCACGAGCGAGAGCGCCGCCGCGCCCGCGATGTAGCACGTGGCATAAAACAGCATCGGCCCGGCCAGCACGTCGAGTGAGAGCGGGCCGACGCTGCCGCGCCAGACCGTCAGCACGGTCAGTCCGCCCAGCAGCACCGGCGGCGCGTAGCGCACCGCGCGCGTGCGCCGAAACGCCCGCAGCCGCTGCCCGCCCGACACGTTGATGACGTTGGTGACGAGCAGCGCCGGAAACAGCAGCCATCCCACCAGCCCCAGCACCGTCAGCGCCTGGAACACCACGTCGTAGCGCGAGCCGGGCATCCCGGCAGGGCCGAAAAACTCGATGAACAGCAGGCGCGCTAGGTTGCTGAACATCCAGAGGGACGAGACGAGCAGCAGGCCCAGCGAGTAGCGCGCCCGCAAGCTGCTGCGCGCCAGCGGAATAGCGATGGCCAGCCCCATCACGTGCAGCAGGGCGCCACTCAGAAAGCCCCAGAGCGTGAAAAACCACAGCTCAGCCGTGAGTGGGTAGAGAAACGTCGGGTAACGCGTGAGGGGCACGTCTATCGTACGCGCCTCGTCGGCCCGCGTCACCTCGTAGCGCACGACCGTCCCCGGCGGCAGGCCCGCCACGACGCGCTTGAGTTCGTCGGCCCCGAAAATCATCTGCCCCTCGATCATCACGAAGATGTCTCCCGCGTGCAGGCCGGCTTCGCGTGCCGGACTGCGCGGAAACACGTAGCGCGCCACGATGCGCCCGTTGGACTCTTCCCACTGCACCCAGTCGTAGCCGCGCTCGCTGCCCGGCATCGTCCCCTGCGGCAGCACGCGCGACACCTGAAACCAGTCCCAAGCCAGGCGGCCGAGCGGCAGGAGGGCCACTATGGGGACGAGCACGGCGAGGGCGAGGCCGAGCCGCTGCACGTGGGGAAGGATGGGCGCGGTGGGCGAAGGATTCATGGGGCAAGGCTACGCACACGCGACGCGCCCGTCAACGACGAGGCCGGTGGGCCGTCCGGCTTCCCCGTTCGGCGGTCGAAACCTGCCTCCGGCTGTCCGCTTAGAGGCGCACGTCTTTCCCCTTTTTCCATGCTGGTCGATACCCATTGTCACCTCTACCACGAAAAATTCGACGCCGACCGTGACGCCGTGATCGCGCGCGCACGCGAAGCGGGCGTCGTGCAGATCGTGATGCCTGCCATCGACGTGCCTTCCATCCACGCCGCGCTCGACCTCGCCGCCCGCCA
>CBDUBO010000224.1:0-4967 GCA_965365405.1 uncultured Rhodothermales bacterium
CCGCCGCAGGCAGAAGCGGTCGGCATTCCCGAACTCGTCGAGCGGATTTATGCGGGCGGGGACCGCGACTACGACGTGCGGCGGCTGGCCCGGCGGCTCCAGCGCATCGACCGGGCGATGAGTGGCGAGGCGCGCGACCTGTTTGCGCGCTTTGCCGAGGACGGCGACCTGGCGCGGCTGGCGCGCGAACTGCACGACAGGTTCAAAACCAACTTCGGCGGCACGGTCAAGCTGTTCCGCGACCCGGCGTTTCTAGACCTGCTCGTCCACTATCCCCGGCCCCGGCGAACGTTTCTCGTGGCGTACCCCGTCGTGGACGAGGTGACGAGCGA
The DNA here is from genome assembly GCA_965365405.1 of uncultured Rhodothermales bacterium. GTDB lineage: Bacteria > Bacteroidota > Rhodothermia > Rhodothermales > BA12 > CBDUCD01. Next base: position 333 of record CBDUBO010000224.1, read on the forward strand.
AAGGCTGATCCGCGAGGGCGGGCAGGAGTACCGGCCCGGCGACTACCTGACGGCCTTCGGACGATTCGTGCAGGAGAAGGCCTCCCACGTCGAGGCGCTGCGGATACTGCTCACGCAGCCTGAAGGGTGGCGCCGCGAGGAACTGCGGGCGCTGCGCCAGACGCTCCACGACGGCGGCTTTTCGGAAGCCAACCTGCGCCGCGCCCTCCGCATGGCCGGCCTCAGCACCGCCCCCGACGACCCCGACCTGCTCTCCATCGTCCACCACGCCGCCGACGCGGCGCGGCCTCTGTTGACGCCCCAGGCCCGTGCCCGCCGCGCCCGCGACCGCGCCGCCGCCCACCGAACCCTCACCGACGAGCAGGCCCGCTGGCTCGACTACCTCGCCGACGACCTGCGCGTGAACCTCTCCGTCGAGGAAGCCGACTTCGAGGCCATCCCCGTGCTCGCAGATCGCGGGGGGCTGGGGCGTGCCCGCAAGGTGTTCGGCGCCGCCGCCCTCGACCTCCTGCTCCGCGACCTCAACACCGGCATGGCGGGCGAGACGCCCTGACCCCTCCCCCACTATCCATCCCAAGCGACTCCCGATGAGCGACGTTGTAAACAAGCTGTGGGGCTACTGCCACACCCTCCGCCACGAAGGCATCGACTATGCCGACTACGTGGAGCAGATCACGTACCTGCTCTTTCTCAAGATGGCCGACGAGCGGGGGCGCGACGAACTCGCGCACCTCGTCACGACCGACATGCAGGGCGTGGAGAAGATGACGGACGCCCGCTGGACGTACCTCGTGGGGCTGAGCGGGACGGCGCTGGCGGAGGCGTACGAGGCCGCCCTCGCGGCGCTGGGCAGGCAGACGGGCATTCTGGGCGACATTTTCGCGGGCGCGCAGAACCGCATTGCCGCCCCGGCCAGCCTCAAAAAGCTGATGGGCGCCATCGACGCGGAGGCGTGGACGGAGATGGACGTGGACGTGAAGGCGGCCATTTTCGAGGGGCTGCTCGAAAAGGCGGCCAGCGAGGGCAAAAAGGGCGCGGGGCAGTACTTCACGCCGCGCCTGCTCATCCAGGCCATCGTGCAGTGCCTCCGGCCCGACCCGCGCGCCCACCCAGCCTTTACCATCGGCGACCCGGCGTGCGGCACGGGCGGCTTTCTCGTCGAGGCGTACGACTGGTTCAAGGGCGAGACCGGCGGCGCCCTCGATGTGGACCTGGCGCGGCGCGTCAAAACGCGGACGTACTACGGGCAGGAACTCGTGCAGCGGCCCCGGCGCCTCGCCCTCATGAACCTGTGGCTGCACGGCGTCGAACCCCACATCGCGCTGGGCGACTCGATTTACCACGACTACACCGGGCCGCAGTTCGACGTGGTGCTGGCGAACCCGCCCTTCGGCACGCGCGGCGGCGGCAATGCGCCCGACCGCGAGGATTTCGTGGTCGAAACCTCCAACAAGCAGCTCAACTTTCTCCAGCACATCCTGACGATTCTCAAGCCCGGCGGGCGCGCTGCTGTGGTCGTGCCGGACAACTGCCTGTTTGCCGATCAGGCGGGCGAGGTGTTCAAGCTGATCACGGAAAGCGCCGACCTGCACACCGTCGTGCGGCTGCCGCGCGGCACGTTTACGCCGTACTCGCCCGGCACCAAGACGTACGTCGTCTTTTTCCGCAAAGGGCCGAAAACCGAGCGGACGTGGCTCTACGACGCCCGCGCGGGCGTGCCCGGCATCACCAAGAAAAGCCGCCCGCTCACGGCAGCGCATTTCAGCGGGTTCGTGGACTGCTACGGCGCCGACCCCAACGGCACGTCGGCCCGGAGCGAGGCGGATTCGCCCGAAGGCCGGTGGAAGGCGTTTCCCATCGAGCAGATCAGGGAAGCCGGGTTCAAGATTGATGCTTTCAAATGGCTGCGCGACGACGACGCCGAGGACCCGGCGGATCTGCCCGAACCTGAAGAACTGGCGACGGACGCGATTGCCGAACTGGAGGGCGCCGTCGAGGAGTTGAACGCGATGCTGCGCCTGCTCGAAGGCCCGGAAGCTGTTGCGGAGGCGTGATATCGGAAGGCAACGGAAATCTTACACGCACTGCGGAATTCCGTTAGTTTCCGTAAAGCATTTTTCGTTTCCGCAAACTGCCGTTAATGGGACAATCGTTTCACCCTCATGCCCCGTCCTCGCCTGCAAGTGATGATCTCCTCAACCGTTTACGGCTTTGAGGATCAACTCGAACAGATCGCGGCTACCCTCACGACCTACAAGTACGATGTGTTGATGTCCCATATGGGGACGATCCCTCCGATCCCGCACGCAGGCAATCGGGCCGCGTGTCTCCGCGCTGTTGATGCATGCCACTACTTCGTCGGCATTATCCGGGGGCAATACGGTTCGGGGCAAGGAACAGCGTCTGGATTGGCAGACCACGAGGTTTCGATCACGCACCACGAACAGCGGAGGGCCATTCATCTGGACAAGCCTCGGCTGTTCCTTGTCGAGCAGAAGGTGGCGGAAGCGCGCCAGGTGCTGAAACCCATCTTGGGGCATTTCCGGGCTGATCCGCTTGATCCCAACGGCGTTCCGCAGTGGGACTTGCCCCTTGCTCCCGGCGAGCAAAATCCTTTCCGGGGGAATGGTGTGCTGACGGATCTCCGCGTGCTGGCGATGTACGAAGAAGCACTCCTGAGCGAGCAAGACCCTGCTGCCCGGCATGACCACTGGTGCCAGCCCTTCTATCGCATCGCGGACATTTTGCGCCTTCTGGAAGCACGGTTCAAAGACCGGAAGCGACTTCGGGAGGAATTAGAAGCTGCCCTCCGTCCCTCAACTCCACCTGCGCCATGAGCACATCGGACCTGCCTGAGCTTCCGACTCAGGAGAGCGCCACTGCCGCCTTCATGCGTGAGGCAAAGCCAGAAGCCCTCGCACGCACGGTAACGGCCCTGCTCAACCATCGCGGGGGCGTGGTCCTCGTCGGGTTTGACGACAACGGCGTCCTCGTCGGGATGAGCGAAGACCCATCCGATCTCGCCCACCGAATCCAGGACAACCTCGCCCGCGCAATCACCCCGAGAGAGGTTTTTCAGATTACACCCATTGTCCGTGACACGGGAACGGGGTTGCTGGTAGAGGTACCGGAGGGCGCGCGAAAGCCGTACGTGTTGCGCGGCGATGTGTACGTGCGGCGAGGCGACACCAGTGCAGCTGCGACGCCCACCGAACTGTCCCGCATGATTCAGCACCGCGCGCGTGTCGAGGAACGCTGGGAGCGGCAACCGGCCGTGGGCATAGCACCGGAGGCGCTCGATGCGGAAACTATCGGGCGTGCCTGGGAAGCGGCGCGCAATCGGTTGATGGTACCCGATGCGCCAGCCTCCACGAGCACCCAACAACTGGGCGCGTTGGACCTCATGGCGGAGGGATGGCCTTCACAGGCCGCGCTCGCGCTGTTCGTGACAGAGCGCTCCGCCCGACGGTTCTTGCCTCAGAGCAAGGCGCAGTTCGCCGAGTTCGAAGATGAGACGCTTGCCAATATGGCTAACAAGCGGGAAGAAACCGGCGGGGCTTTGCGGCTTGTGGATCGGTTGGTGGAGGTCGTGCGCGCACGGTTGCCCATCGCCGCACGGCTGCACCCCGACACCATTCACCGGGATGAGGAGACGCCCTACCCTTTGCCTGCCGTGCGGGAGGCCATTGTGAACGCGCTCATGCACCGGGACTATGCCGACGCCGGCGCCGTTCGGGTGAGCCTGTTTCCTGACCGGCTCGAAGTGTGGAATCCCGGACGCCTCCAAGAAGCCTACCTCCGGGAGCCTGAAGCCCGCCTTGCATCGCGGCCCAGTAACCCGGATGTAGCACGGGTATTCAACCTGCTTGGATATGCGGAGGCGATGGGGATCGGACTCTGGCGGATTCGTCAGGAAATGGCAGAAGCGGGCCTGCCGGAGCCGACGTGGACGAACCAGTCGGGGGGCGTGCTCCTCACCCTTCGCAAGACAGCGCTACCGAAGCCGGATGCATCCACCCTTCACCCGCGATTGATCGCTTTCCTGAGCCGCGTAGCACCCGGGGAGCGGTTCACGACGACCGAGTACCGCGACCGGTTTGCATCGGACGTGACAGCGCGTTCTGCGCGCAACGATCTCCGCACCCTTCTCGACCTCGGCTACCTTCGCCAAGAGGGGCAACGGAGAAGCACCACCTACGTCCGAACCGCGCAACCTTTCGATGTCATCCTGCCCCTATGACTGAGAACGAAACACTGCCCGAAGGCTGGGTGCTGGCGCGGCTGGGCGAGGTTTGCGACGTGAACCCGCGCCGCCGAAGTGCGGACACGATAGACAATGCTTTGCCTGTTTCCTTTGTCCCGATGGGCGCAGTGGACGCCGAAGCAGGAACGATTACGGGTACCGAGAGGCGCGTTTTTGCCGACGTGCGGAAAGGCTACACGGCGTTCGAGGACGGCGACGTGATCTTTGCCCGCATCACGCCCTGCATGGAAAACGGGAAATCGGCGGTGGCCGAAGGGCTCACGAATGGGCTTGGCTTCGGCTCGACCGAGTTTCACGTGCTGCGACCCGGCCCGGCGGCGCGCGCCGCGTACGCGCATCAGTACGTGCGGCAGGAAGCGTTCCGCCGCGAT
>CBDUBO010000225.1:0-4962 GCA_965365405.1 uncultured Rhodothermales bacterium
GCGTGGTAGAGGGGAGCGGGCGTGTCGCGGGCGGCCCGCGTCATGGCGCGGTGGTTGCGCAGGAAAAAGCGCGGCCCGCCTCCGGTGGGTTTTGGAAGCAGGCGGAGCGTCACGCCCTCCGGCAAACCCTCAGCGCCCGGCGGGCCGTAGCCGAGCACGCACGTGCGCAGGCCGAGCGCGCCCAGCACGCGGAGCTGGCGCAGCGCGCGCGAGTTGCGCCGGGCGTCGCCGGTGAGTGCGTAGCAGACGTCGAATTCGATGGGGCGCGGGCCCGGCAGGGCGTGGTAACTTGAGCGCAACGCGGAAAGCCATGAATCTACAACCCGATCTGGACGCGCCCTACGCGCTTACCGAGGCACACATCGCGCGCTATCGCGAAGATGGCTTTGTGCAGCTTCCCGCCGTCTTTTCGGCGGAGGAGCTGGCGCCCCTTGAAGCGCTGCTCACCCGCGAAGTCGAAAAGCGCAACCCCCTCGCGGGCGTGCCCATGGAGCAGCGCACGACGTACCAGCAGGCCTTCGTGCAGATTACCAACCTGTGGCAGAAGGCTCCGGCGGTGCAGCCCCTCGTGTTCTCGAAAAGGCTGGCCGGCATCGCCGGGCGGCTCATGGAAGCCCAGGGCGTGCGCCTCTACCACGACCAAGCGCTCTACAAAGAGCCTGGCGGCGGCTTCACGCCTTGGCACGCCGACCAGTACTACTGGCCCCTCGATGGGCCGCAGACGTGCACGGCGTGGATACCGCTCCAGCAGACCCCTGTCGAGATGGGCGCACTCGCCTTCAGCGCGGGCAGCCACCGCCACGACCTCGGGCGCGACCTGCCCATCTCGGAGGAGAGCGAACAGGAGATCGCCCGGCGGCTGGAAAGGGCACACCTGCCCACGCACGTAGCCCCGTTCGGACTGGGCGACGTATCGTTCCACGCGGGCTGGACGTTCCACCGGGCCGGTCCGAACCGCACAGGCCGGCCCCGCCGCGTGATGACCGTGATTTACTTTGCCGACGGCCTCCGGCTGGCCGCGCCCACCGCGGCGCAGCAGGCCGACCGCGACGCCTTCCTGCCAGGCCTTCAGCCCGGCGAAAAGGCTGCCAGCGAAATGAACCCCCTCCTCTGGACGGCAACCCCCTGAGCTTTGCGCGACCTCCCCTTTTTCGCCTCCAACGCCGCTTTTCAGCCCTTCGGGTTTCATCACGCCGCCGCGCTCGGCGTTTTTGCGCTCGTCACGCTTGCCGCCGTGTGGGCGGGGCGGCGGTTGCCGGAAGGGAGGCAGCACAGGCTGGGCGTAGCCCTGGCTGCCGCCACAATGGGCTGCTGGATCGCCGGCTTCACCACACGCCTGCTCATCGGCGACTGGCGGCTGGACGCCGACCTGCCGCTCAACCTGTGCCCGCTCTCGGCCTTCGGGCTCGTCCTCGCGCTTGCGCGGCGCGACGAGAAGCTTTTCGAGGTGCTCTACTTCTGGGTGCTGGCCGCGTGCGCCCAGGCGCTCGTCACGCCTGAACTGCGCGAGGCCTATCCGCACTACATGTTCTGGCGCTTCTGGGTGCTCCACGCCGGGCTCGTCACGACGGTCGTCTATGCCGTGGCCGTGCTGGGGTGGCGGCCCCGCCCGGTGGGCATCCTGCGCGCCTTCGGGTGGGGCGTGGCCTACCTCGTCGCCGTCGCGCTCGTCAACCCGCTGCTCGGCACCAATTACGCTTTCACGCAGCACAAACCGCTCAACCCCACCATCCTCGACGCGCTGGGACCGCATCCGTGGTACCTTGCCGGTATGATGCTGGCCGGGCTGGCGTGTTTCGCCCTCGTGTACACGCCCCTGCTGCTGGCCCGGCGCAGCGCGACGTTGAAGACGCTGTGAGGGCGCGGCATGCCGCCGGCACGCCGCTATTTTTCGCCCCCTGTCCCCCGCCTGATGAACCCCGTCACGCTCGCCCGCACCCTTATCGAAACGCCCTCGCCGACGGGCGAGGAGGCTGCCGTGGGGCGGCTCGTGGCCGGGATGCTGCGCAACCTCGACCTGCGCGTGGATCAGCAGCAGGTGGCCCCGGAGCGCTTCAACCTCATCGCGGCCTCGAGCGCGCCGCCCCGCGTCGTCTTCTCGACGCACATGGACACCGTGCCGCCCGTGCTGCCCTTCCGCGAGGACGAACACGCGCTCTATGGACGCGGCGCGTGCGACGCCAAGGGCATCATCGCCGTGCAGGTGGCGGCGGCGCACCGGCTGCTCGAAGCGGGCGAAAACCGCATCGGTCTGCTTTTCACCGTGGACGAGGAGATGGGTGGGCTGGGCGCGCAGAAAGCCAACGAGCATCCGCTCGCCGCGCAGTGCCGCTTCCTCATCAACGGCGAGCCGACGGACAACCGCCTGGCCACGGGCACAAAGGGGTCGCTGCGCGTGCGCGTGCGTGCCGAAGGCCGTGAGGCGCACTCGGCCTATCCCGAAGAAGGCACTTCGGCCATCGAAAAGCTGCTTGACGCGCTTGCCGACGTGCGCGCGGCGCGCTGGCCGGAAGACGAAACGCTGGGCGAGACGACCGTCAACATCGGCGTCATCGGCGGGGGCACGCGCCCCAACGTGGTGCCGGGCGCGGCCCACGCCGACCTTCAGATCCGCCTCGTCACCCCGCCCGAAGTGGTTTTGCAGCAACTCGAAAGGGTGCTGGCGGGCCGCGCCACCACCGAGGTGCTGTCCGTGTCGTCTCCGCTGCACCTCCACACCGTCGAGGGCTTCGAGACGCAGTCCGTCCGCTTCACGACCGACATTCCGTACCTGAGCAACTGGGGCACGCCGCTCCTGCTGGGCCCCGGCTCCATCCTCGTCGCCCACACCGACGACGAACGCGTCGCCAAGGCCGATCTGCACGAAGCCGTTGATCTCTACGTGCGGCTGGCGCAGCAACTGCTGGCGGGTCTCTGATCCCGCAAACAGCGCTCTTCGGCAGAGTGGGGCGCGAATCCCTCGACGCGCCTCCACCACTGGGCTGCCGGAGAGGCTACTGCGATGAAGCTGTGGGCGCCACGAATGACGCCCCTACATTTGGCCTGCTCTATCCCTCCTGCCCATGTTGCGCCTGCTGCCCACAGCCTTTGCCATGGTTTACCACACCGCCCGTACTGGCTGGCGGCAGCGAGGGCTGGCAGGTGACGCCCTTATTCGGGACAAGGCGGTCGCCCAGCAGCAGGGGGCGCGGGCCGTGTTGCGGGCGCTGGGGGTGCGGTTGCGGGTAGAGGGCGTCGTGCCGGACAGGCCCATGCTCATCGCGCCCAACCACACGAGCTGGCTCGACGGTTTCCTCATGGCCGCTGTGTTCAGGACGGCCCTCGCGGGTCGGCACGATGTGCTCGTCTGGCCCTTTTTCGGGCGCGTGGCCCGCACGATGGGGGTGGTGCCCGTCTACCGCGAGCGCACGTCCGCCACGGGCGACTTCGTGGCCGACGTGCAGCAGCGGCTGGCGGCGGGCGTGAGCATGCTGGCCTTTCCCGAAGGCACCACGACGCATGGCGACGCCCTTTTGCCCTTCAAAACGGGCATGTTCGAGGCCGTGGCGGGCACGCCGCACGCCGTGCTGCCGGTGTACCACCAGGTGGTGCAGGCAAAAGGAAGACCCGTCACGCCCGACGGCCTCGCGCCATTCACGTGGGCGGGTGAGGGTGCCTCTCTGAAGCGCTCGGTAGGGCACCTGGTGGCTTCAGCCCCCGTCGAGGTCGTCGTGCGCATTGGACAGCCCATTCCGGCGCAGCACGAAACGCGCAAGACGCTGGCGGCGAAAGCGCAGCAATCCGTGGAAAAGCTGCGCGCCGAGGTGCAGGCGGAAGCGCATCCGGCCCTGCGTGCCTGAAACGATTTACAAACAGGGCGTTAGAGGCAAGGGCAGAGCGCGGCAGATAGAGGGCGACAGGCGGCCCCGTAGCGCGTAGTTGCTCTGCTGCTCTTCTCATTCCTCTTCATTCGTCACCGTCTACCCCACATGATCCGCCGCGACCGTCGTTTTGCCCTCTTGATAGGGCTGGGCCTGCTGGTGGTGGGGTTGCTGGGGGGCGTGCTGGCCACGCTGTGGCTGCGCCCGGCCGGCCCGTCGTCCGTCGTCGTGGCCGACCGCATCGTGCCGCGCACCGTTGCGGCCCAGGACGATTCGCTCGCGCCGGCCATGTTTCCCGACCTGGCGCAGCTCAACGTGCGTTTCCGGCAGGTGGCCAACGCGGCCCGTTCCGCCGTCGTCTTCGTCGAGGTCGAGAGCCGCGCGGCACACTTCGAGTGGCTGCGCCACTTCCGGGGAGAGGGACGGCAGTTCGAGGTGCCGCAGCAGAGCATCGGCAGCGGCGTCATCATCTCCAGCGACGGCTACGTACTCACCAACCATCACGTGGTGCAGGACGCCGGGGCGGTCAGTGTCACCCTGTCCGACCGCCGGCAGTACGAGGTCGAGGTCGTCGGGATTGACCGCGCCACCGACCTGGCCGTGCTGCGCATCAAAAACGCCACGGGCCTGCCCGCCATCGCCCTGGGCGACTCGGACGGACTCGAAGTGGGGGAGTGGGTGCTGGCCGTGGGCAATCCCTTTCGCTTGCGCTCGACCGTCACTGCCGGCATCGTGAGCGCGTTGGGGCGCGAAGTCAACATCATTGACGACGCCTTTTCGGTCGAGGACTTCATCCAGACGGACGCCGCCATCAATCCGGGCAACTCGGGCGGCGCGCTCGTCAACCTGCGCGGCGAACTCGTCGGCATCGCCACGGCCATTGCCACCGAGGGCGGCAGCTACGAAGGCTATGGTTTCGCCGTGCCCTCCAACCTCGCCCTGCGCGTCGCTACCGACCTGATTTCGGGGGGGCGCGTCGAGCGCGGCTTTCTGGGCGTTTCCATTGCCGACGTGAGCCCGCGTCAGGCGGCGCGGCTGGGGCTGGATCGCGTGGGCGGCGTGCTCGTGCGGGGCGTGCCCGAGGGCAGCGTGGCCTACCGCG
>CBDUBO010000226.1:0-4940 GCA_965365405.1 uncultured Rhodothermales bacterium
CCACGACGTTGCGGATGTGGACGATCTGGATGTCGCCGTTGTCGGGGTTGAAGATGATCTCGAACGCTTCGGGATCGTCGGCGCCGTAGCGTTTGCGAATCATCGCCCGGAACACGTCTTCGATGATGAGCTGAAGCGTGTCGCGGTCAATGTCTTTCTCGCGCGCGATCTCGGCGAAAGAGGAAACGAGGGTGGTGCTCTGCATAATGGGTAAAGGGCAAAGGCGGCAGAAACCTACCAGGGAAGCTTGACGCGCGCCCGGCTAATGTCGTTGAAGCCAAACGAACGCTCCGTTCCGTCGGGGAGTTCGATGGTGAAGCCGTCCGCCGTGGCGGACTTGAGCACGCCCGTGACGGAGCGGACGGACTCTCCTTCTGCCGCGGCCTGGGGCGTCACCTCGAGCAAGCGACCTACATTCCGTGCGTACTGGCGCGGCTGCAACGGCGACGTGGCACCGGGCGAGGTGACGTTGAGGCTGTACGCCGCTGGGATGGCTTCGTGGGTGTCGAAGAGGAAACCCAATTCCCGGCTCAGGCGCGCCAGTTCGTCCACGCCGATGCCCGCGTCGGTGTCGGCGACGACTTCGACGACCATGCGTTTGTTGCCGGGGCGCACATTGAGGTCGAGGATGAACACGCTGCCGCCGCGCGTCGCTTCGTGCGCGAGCGCGAGCAGGCGATCCTGGAGGGCGGCGGGGGTGGACATGACTGGGGTTGGGGCAATAAAAAAGCCCGTGCCATCGCTGGACGGGCACTGGGCCATCGACGCGGCGGGCGACAAAAAAAGAGTGCCGTCGGCACCGCCGCCGGGATTGCCCCGCAGGGCGCTCCACAAGCGGCTGAACAGACAGCAGCGGCGTGCTCTACCCGCCCTCGTCCGGCCGGGTTCCCGCGCTAGACGAACGTGGGACGACGTTCCGAAGCCACAGGCTCGGGATAGTCCACGGTGTAGTGCAACCCCCGGCTTTCCCGGCGCATCTGCGCGCACCGCACGATCAGGAAGGCCGTAGCGATGAGGTTGCGCAGCTCGCACAGACCCACCGACACGCGCGTGCGGCGGTAGAAGTCCTCTGTTTCTTCGTAGAGCAATTTGGTGCGGCGCAGCGCCCGGTCGAGCCGCAGGTTGGAACGCACGATGCCCACGTAGTCGCTCATCACGCGCTGCAATTCCTCGCGGTTGTGCTGCACCAGCACCCACTCGCGCTCCTGCGTCGTGCCGCTCTCGTCCCAGGGGGGCACGGCGTCGTGCTGGGCGCTGAAGCCGAGCGCGTTGTCGAGGGTGTGTAGGGCCGCGTGGTGGCTGTACACCATCGCTTCGAGCAGGGAGTTGCTGGCGAGCCGGTTGGCCCCGTGCAGGCCCGTGTACGACACCTCGCCGCAGGCGTAGAGCCCGGCAATCGAGGTCTGCCCCACCCGGTCCACCACGACGCCACCGCAGGCGTAGTGCGCCGCCGGCACTACGGGAATGGGCTGCTGCGTAATGTCGATGCCATATCGCAGGCACGTTTCGTGGATCGTCGGGAAGTGCGCACGGAGCTCGCCGGCAGGCAGGTGAGACACGTCCAGCAGTACGTGCGAGTCGCCGCTTTTCTTGATCTGGTCGTCAATGGCGCGGGCCACGATGTCGCGCGGGGCGAGTTCTTCGCGCGCGTCGTAGTCGGGCATGAAGCGGTGCCCGGCCAGGTTGTAGAGCCTTCCGCCCTCGCCGCGCACCGCCTCAGAGATGAGGAATGACTTCGCTTCAGGGTGAAAGAGCGAGGTAGGATGAAACTGGACGAACTCCATGTTGGCCAGGCGCGCCTTGGCCCGGTAGGCCATCGCCATGCCATCGCCAGTGGCCACAGCGGGGTTGGTGGTGTGCAGGTACACCTGCCCTGCCCCGCCGGTGGCAAGGAGGGTGTGGCGGGCCAGAAAGGCGTGCACCTCGTTGGCGTGCTCGTCCAGCACATAGGCGCCGTAGCAGCGCACGTCGGGCCTGAGGCGGGTAACGGTCTGGCCGAGGTGGTGCTCGGTGATGAGTTCGAGCGCGAAGTGGTACTCGAACACCTCGATGTTTGGGTGCGCCCGAACAGCCGACAAAAGCGCCCGCTCGATCTCGCGCCCCGTCGCGTCGGTGGCGTGGACGATGCGGTTGGCCGAGTGACCGCCTTCACGGCCCAGGTGGTAGTGCTGCCCGTCGCGGGTAAACTCGGCCCCGAGCGCAATCAGTTCGCGCACGCGCGCCGGTCCCTCTTCGACCACCATCCGCACCACGCGCTCGTCGCACAGGCCCGCTCCTGCCACGAGTGTATCCTCGACATGCGCCTCGAACGAGTCGGCCTCGTCCATCACGGCCGCCACGCCGCCCTGGGCGTAGTTCGTGTTGCTCTCGACGGACTCCTTCTTGGTAACGATGGCGACAGTGCCCTTTTCGGCCACGCGCAGCGCGTAGGTGAGGCCAGCCACGCCGGAGCCAAGCACGAGGTAGTCGAAGCGGTGGGGCATGAGCGGGATGGGTGGTTCGTTAGATGGTTGGAGGACCGCGCTCTAAACTTGCATAACCATCTCGCCATTGCCCCATTGGTGAGCGCAGCGAGCAAAACCACCTCATCAGTGAGCGCAACCAACCAGTCCTCAATCCTCCGTCGTCTGCTGGGTGAGGAACGACTTGATGAACACGTCCAGGTCTCCGTCCATCACGCTCTGCACGTCCGTCACCTTGGTTTCGGTGCGGTGGTCGTTGACCATCGTGTAGGGCTGGAACACGTACGACCGGATCTGGCTGCCCCATCCGATGGTTTTTTTGCTGCCCTCGACGGCAGCCTTGGCGCGTTCCTGAATGTCTTGCTCCAGACCGTAGATGCGGCTTTTGAGCATCACCATGGCCCGCTCGCGGTTCTGGAGTTGGCTGCGCTCTTCGGTGCACTCGGCCACCACGCGCGCGTCCTCACCGTTGGAAAGCTTGCCCGTCCAGATGTAGCGCGCGCCCGTCTCGACCTTGTTGACGTTCTGGCCGCCCTTGCCGCCCGAGCGGAACGTCTGCAGCTCCAGGTCGGCCGGGTTGATGTCGACCTCGATCGTCTCGTCGATCTCGGGAAAGACGAATACGCTCGTGAACGACGTGTGGCGCCGTCCGCTGCCGTCGAAGGGCGAGATGCGTACCAGCCGGTGCACGCCGCTCTCGGCTTTGAGGTAGCCGAACGCATAAGGCCCCTCGAAGCGCAGCGAGGCGCCTTTAATGCCCGCGCCCTCACCCGCCTGGTATTCGAGCAACTCGACCTTGTAGCCATGCTTTTCGCCCCAGCGCGTGTACATGCGCAGCAGCATTTCGCCCCAGTCCTGGCTCTCGGTGCCGCCCGCGCCGGGTTGGATGGTGAGGATGGCATTGCGGTTGTCGTCGGGGCCGGAAAGCATTTTTCTGAATTCCAGCGCTTCCAGCTTTTTGAGCAGGCGTGCCGTTTCGGCGTCGATCTCGCCTGAAAGGTCTTCCCCTTCTTCCTCGGCCAGCAGCAAGAGGGTTTCCAGGTCGTCGGCCGAGCGTTCGATGGCGCGCCAGTCGTCGAGCCACAGCTTTTCGGCGGCGATTTTCTTTTCGACCTCGCGGGCGTGGTCGGTGTTGGTCCAGAAGTCTGGGTCGAGGCGCTCTTTTTCGAGCGCGGCCACGGTTTCTTCGCGCTCCTCGATGCCGAGGTATTTGCCGAGCGTGCGCGCCCGTTCGATCAGGCCTGGAACGTCCTCAGTCATGGAAATAGCGGGTTGCGAAAGCAGAGCTTGCCGTAGGAAAGTGCAGCGTGCGAATGGAAAAGGACGCCCTGGAGAGGCGTCAGGCCCGCAGACGGGTTACCACCAAAGTAGCGTCAGCGGCGGACGAGGTGGTGGAGTTGCGAGCCAGCCAGTCCGGCCAGCACGCCCAGTAGCGCGCCGATGGCGAGCGTAGCCGCTACAACGGCGAATCCGGGCAGGTTTCCCAGCAGCCCCCCCACCGTAGCCGTCATGCGCCCGAAGGCGTCGGCAGCGGTGGCGAAGGTATAGAGCACCAGGGCCGCCCACGACAGCAGGAGGGCTACCAGGCCCAGCCACCAGCCGCCGCGTCCTTTCCAGAAGCCACCCGCAAGCGCCGCAGCAGGCGTCGCCCACCAGCCCACGAGCAGGTGCAGCCCCAGCGCCAGCACTACGGTGACGAGCAGCTTCATGCCGTGGCCGCCGCGTTGATGCCCTGGTATTTGCGCGCAAAACGCGTGATGCGGCGCACTGCCTCCTCGACGTTTTCGAGCGAGTTGGCGTAGGAGCAGCGGATGTAACCCGCACCGCTGGGCCCGAAGGCGTCGCCGGGCACGCAGGCGACGTGCTCCTCTTCAAGCAGGCGCGTCACGAACTCTTCTGACGAGAGGCCCGTCGATCGGATGTCGGGGAAGCAGTAGAACGCGCCTTCGGGCTCGAAAGTGGGCAGTCCAGCGGCGTTGAGGCCGTCCACGATGGCGCGGCGACGGCGGTCGTAGGCCTGCCGCATAGACTCGACCGAATCCTGGCACTCGGTCATGGCGACGTGGGCCGCCACCTGACCCATCGTGGGCGCGCTCATCACCACGTACTGATGGCCGATGTACATGGCGCGGTAGATGTCCTTGGGCGCGCACGCGTAGCCGATGCGCCAGCCCGTCATGGCATAGCCTTTCGAGAAGCCGCCCAGCAGGATCGTCCGGTCGCGCAGCGTGGGGATGGAAGGCAGGCACGTGTGGCCCACCCGGTGCGCCTCGCCATAGACGAGCCGGTCGTAAATCTCGTCCGAGAGCACGATGAGGTCATGACGCTCCACCACTTCGGCAATCTCTTCCAAAACCTCGCGCCGCAGCACCGCGCCCGTCGGGTTGTTGGGGTAGCCAAGGAAAAGCATCTTGGTGCGCGGTGTGATGCGCGCCTCGATGTCAGCCGCCGTCACCTGGAAGTCGTTTTCGACAGAGG
>CBDUBO010000227.1:0-4929 GCA_965365405.1 uncultured Rhodothermales bacterium
TTGGAGGCGTTTACGACCAGCAGGTAATCGTTTTCGGCCAGGCGGTACACGAGCGCGAGGCGGCTGAAGCCGTAGTCGTCCGTCACGCGGAAGCGCAGCGGCGCAGCCAGCGAGTCGTCGAGTTCGTAATCGGTTTCGGGGGCGTGGAGCGAGATCGTGGGCGGCTCGTCGCGAAGCGCGTGGACGGAGTAGGAGATAGGGTCGGCGCTTTCCATGCCACGCGCGTCGCGGGCGATGACGCGGTAGGTGGCCGCGCCGCCTACGACGAACGCGCCGCGCGCCGTCTCGCCGTCGAGCCGCAGCGGTGCCTGGCGTACGCCGAAGTCGAGAGCGACCTGTTCAACTGCCTGTCCCGAAACCGTTGCTTCTACCTCTACCCGGGTGCCGGGCAGAGCCGTCACGTCGCCCACACCGGGGGCCAGCACCTGGCGCGGCAGGCCGGTGTACGCCGGTGGCACCAGTACCAGTTGCAGACTGCTCACCACGGGCCGCTCGGACACCGTGACGCTGTACCACCCGGTCTCGACGGGCTCGGCCACGACGCGGTATTCCATCGTCTGCCGCACGTTGACGAATGGGTGCCGGTACACGCCTTCGGCGTCGGGCTGGAGCACCAGTCTGTCTGCTGCCTCTTCGCCTGTGCGGCGTGCTTCGAGCACGAGGCGGGCAGGAAGGGCGCGGCCCGCCGCCCGCACCTCGACGGTGAGCGTGTCGCCCCGCGTAATGTCGGCATCGCCAGGCAGCACGCGCAGCGTGAAGGGCGCGGGCCGGGCAAAGGTGTGTGTCGGGGCCAGCAGCCGCGCTGATGCCGACCGGAAGGCGGTGGGCGCGGCGGCCCAGAACAGGACGACGAGGGCGACGGGCACCCAGGCGTAGCGCAGCGCGCGGCGTGGCGCGTCGAAGTGCTCGACGCGTTCGACGGGCACGGCGCGCAGGTCGGCTTCGAGCCGCGCGATGGCCCCCGCGAGGAGGGGAGAAGGGGCGGTGCTGCCCTGGCCTCTGGAAAGGTGGAGTAGGTTCACGAGCCGATCCTGCACCTCGGGCCTGGCGGCCCCCACGCGCCGCGCCAGCGTTTCGTCCGACAGGCCGCCCAGCAGGCCCAGGTGGCGCAGCACCGCGCGGCCGCCATACCAGCCCAGCACGCCCAGCACGGCCAGTGCCGTAAGCGCGAGCGCTCCCACACGGCCGGCTTCCGGCATCCACACGAGCGCTTCGACAAGCGCGGCGAGCGCCCACAGGCCGCTCAGCGTGGCCACGGCAATGGTGACGGCCAGCAGCACGCCTGCCGCCGTGATGCGGCGGCGCAGGCGGCCAAGCCGCTCGGTGAGCGCTTGCAGGCGGGCGCGGGTCTGTTCATCCATTCGCTACGGGGGCCTTCTTACCCAACGGGAACGCAGTCCCAACGAGCATTCGTGCGCCGTGTTGCCTGTGGATGAAGGGGCAGGCCTCGGCCTCAGGCCAGGAGCACGTACGCCGCCACGCCGGCCTGGAGGATGAGCGTCACGAAAAGGGCGAACACCTGCGCGCCGTTGAAGTGGCGGGCGGGCTCAAAGGCGCGGCGAATCTGGGTGGACTTGACGAAGCCGCGCCCGTCGCTGCGGCGCAGCGCCCAGATCGTGAACAGGAAAGAAGCCAGCGTGAGCACCAGCAGCGGGGCCCCGAACACGACCGGCAGCGCGATGCTGACCAGGGCCAGGCTGAGGGAGACGACGAAGTAGAGAAGCGTGACGTTGCGAGCCAGCATGAGCGCACAGAGGGATCAGATCGGCTGGTGGTGGAAAAACCTGGAGGTGTTAGCCCCCTTCTGATACATTACAGGTATAGTACGCCCCTCGTCCCCGGCGCTGGTGGAAGGGGCGTTTAATTTCACCACCTGCTCACTCACCCTTTCCTCACTGCTATGGACCAGATGCTCGCCGTAATCCTGGGCGGAGGCGTAGGCACGCGCCTCTACCCGCTGACGATGCATCGCTCGAAGCCGGCTGTGCCCCTGGCCGGCAAGTATCGACTCATTGACATCCCCGTCTCCAACTGCATCAACTCCGGCGTAGATCGCATCTTTGTCGTCACGCAGTACAACTCGGCCAGCCTCAACCGCCACGTTTCAAATACCTACCGCTTCGACCGTTTTTCGGGCGGATTCGTGCAGATTCTGGCCGCCGAGCAGACCCCGTCGTCTCAGGAGTGGTTTCAGGGTACGGCCGATGCCGTGCGCCGCGTCATGTCGCACGTGCGCAACTACATGCACGAGCAGGTGCTCATCCTCTCGGGCGACCAGCTCTACCTGATGAACTACCAGAAATTGCTGGAGCATCACCGCGAGAAAAACGCCGACGTGACAGTTGCCACCATTCCGGTCAAGGCCGCTGAAGCGCCCGCGTTTGGCATTCTCAAAACCGATGAGCACGAGCGCATCACCGAGTTTCACGAAAAGCCGCCGCTGGACCAGCTCGAAGGCAAGGACAGCCCCGTCGAGGAGAGTTTGGAGAAGGAAGGCCGCATCTACCTGGCCTCGATGGGCATTTACATCTTCCACACGGACGTGCTCACGAATCTTTTGGAGAGCAACCCGGAAGACCACGACTTCGGCAAGCAGATTATCCCCGAAGCCATCAAAAGCCTGAACGTGTTCAGCTATCCGTTCAAGGATTACTGGAGCGACATCGGCACCATCCGCTCGTTCTACGAGGCCAACTTGGCCCTGACCGCCGCCAAGCCCGCGTTCAACCTTTACGACGAGTCCATGCCGCTCTTTACCAATGCGCGCATGTTGCCTCCGGCAAAGATTCACCATTCGTACATCCAGGATTCCCTGGTGGCAGAAGCCAGCATCATTATCAATGCCCACGTCTCCAACTCGGTGATCGGGCTGCGCTCGTACATCGGCAAAAACGCGACGGTCAAGAACACGGTGCTGATGGGGTGCGACTACTACAACTGGCACGACCCCACCACGCGCTCGCCTGTACTCGGCCCGCTCTTCCCCGGCATTGATGAGGAGACGTACATTGAGGGCGCCATCGTGGACAAGAACGCGCGCATCGGCAAGCGGTGCGTCATCAAAAACCGCGACGGCGTCGAAGAGGGCGAGGGGCCGGGCTTTTACATCCGCGACCGTCTCGTCGTCATTCCCAAAAACACCACCATTCCAGACGACACCATCATCTGACCATGCGCGCTCACTTCCCCCTCGTTCTGCTTGCAAGCCTGCTCCTGATGGGCTGCGACCCCATCTTGCGCCTGTATGGCGATCGTGGAAACGTTGAGGCACACCAGACGCAGCTCGTGCAGGCGCTCGACGGCTTCGAGGCGGCGCTGGCCCGCAACCGCGCCGACCTGCAGCGGCTGACCACGGCGGCCGTAGCCAACCCGGCCCTGGCCCCGGCTGCTGAGGGCATGGCGGCAGTGGTGGCGTTGCACGAGGCGCTGCTGTTGCAGCAGCGGTCCCACGTGGCCGAGTTGGTGGAAGAGGACGACTACCGCGAACTCAACCGCGGTCTGGGCGCCATCGTCACGGAACAGCAGATGGTGGCCGACCGCTACGCCGACATTGCGATGCGGCTGCGCGCTGGCAACGCGCCCGCGTCTTACATATCGAGTCTGGAGGAGGCGGCGCGTTACGCCTTCGTGCCGCCGCAGTACTACCGCACCAACAACCAGGCCCGCGTCGTCACGCTCGATTTCTCCAACGCGCCTGCTGGTGCGCCCTCCGCTACGGTGTCGCCCGCCGACTCGGTTGCGGACGAGGCAACCAGCACGGTTCAGGAGGACGGAGCCGAGCAGGAATGACACTGCGCGCCGCGCTGCTCGTTCTTTTTCTCCTGCCGGGCCTGCTCGTCGCGCAGCAGCGGGACAGCACGCTGCGCCGCTACGACCTGACCGAGGTGGTAATCGAGGAGGGAGAGCAAGCCGCGCCGCGTGTGGCGACGGTGCAGCGGCTGGGAGTGGCCCAACTCGCCCGCCTGGCTCCGGCCACCGCCGCCGATCTGGTACGACTCGTTCCGGCGGCGCACCTGCAGGTCAACTCTCGGGGCGAAGCGCTCGTGTACCTGCGGGGCGCGCCCGAACGCCAGGTGGCGCTTTTTCTCGACGGCGTTCCGCTCAACGTACCGTGGGACGCCCGCTTCGACCTGAGCCTGCTGCCGGCTTTTCTGCTGGGTAGTGTGGACGTAACGAAAGGGCCTTTTTCTGTCCTTTACGGGCCCAACACGGCAGGCGGCGTGGTCGATTTCTACACCAAGAGCCTGTCTGCGCCGGGCCGGCTTGTCGAAGCCGAGGTGTCGGGCGGTGTGCCGGCGCGCGGTAGCGCGGGTGTGGCCCTGCACCGGCACGGGCGCGGGGGATTGCTTGATGTGGGCGTGAGCGTGGCGGCGCGGCGGGGCGACGCGGTGCCCGAAACGGCAGACCTGCTCTTCAGCCAGGGGGGCACCCGTCTCCGCACCAACACCGACCGCGCCCAGGTGGGCGTATTGGTGCGGGCGGCTACCGGGCCGAGTGCTAAAACGCGCTTGTCCGCCACGGCATTTTACGCCGACGCCGAGAAAGGCATTGCACCTGAAGGCCACCTCGACCCGGCCACGGAAACCGTCCGCTACTGGCGATACCCCCAGTTGCGACAGGGCACGCTGACCGTCGCTGCCGAGCGGCAGACCGGGGTTGCCACCGTCCTGCGCGCCCAGGCGTGGTCGTCTGGCTACGCCCAGCACATCGACCAGTACGAATCGGCGGGTTATGACGAGGTGAGCGCGACACAGCGCGACGGAGACGCCACGTACGGGCTGCGGCTCTCCTCGCGCCACCACACCCACGGTCTGACGGTGCGCACGGCGTTGCTGGCCACGACCTCTCTCCATCGGCAGCGCGACGGCACGCCAGGCGAAACAGGCGAGCTTTTTCGCTACCGCCAGCACATCGCGGGCGCGGCGTTCG
>CBDUBO010000228.1:0-4910 GCA_965365405.1 uncultured Rhodothermales bacterium
GCCCTGGCGCCCAATGCCGCCACGGAACAGGCCCCCGGCGATATGGTCGTGCGCGACGCCGCGCTGCTTTCTCCGGCAGAGGCCGATGCCGAGGCCCGCGCCACGCCCGCGCTTGTCAGCGCAGCCAACTTCGACCCTGCCGACTATGCTGCCCTTTCGGGGCGCGTCGTGCAGCAGGGCGAGGCCAGCTTTTATGGGGACGAGTTTGCCGGTCGTAAAACGGCCAACGGCGAGACGTTCGACCCGCAGGCCTGGACGGCCGCGCACCGGACGTTGCCGCTGGGCTCGGTCGTCCGCGTGACCAATCTGGACAACGGCGCATCTATCGTACTGCGCATCAATGACCGTGGGCCATACGCCAAGGATCGTGTGCTGGACGTGTCGGAGGCCGCCGCAGGCGTACTCGGCATGGAGCACACCGGCACCGCCAAGGTCCGAGTGGAAGTGCTCTGACGGGCAGTAGCAAGCGCCAGATAGACACAGGGCCGAGCGTGCAACCGCACGTTCGGCCCTGTTTTTTGGTTCTGACTATGCTACCGAAGCCCGATTTTAAGTGATACGTCGAGGGCGCGCACCGAATGCGTGAGCGCGCCGACCGAAACGAAGTCCACGCCGGTTTGAGCAATGGCGCGCACCGTTTCCAGCGTCACGCCACCGGAGGCTTCCGTCTTGACGCGCCCGCCGACGATCCGGACGGCCTCGGCCAGCATAGCTGTGTCCACCTCGCCTTCTGTGACGCGCACCATGTTGTCGAGGAGGATAAAGTCGAGCAGGCCCGTCGCCACGGCTTCGCTTGCCTCTTCAAGGGTGCGCGCCTCGCACTCGATCTGCAAAGCAGGCCCGTGGGCGTCGCGCCAGGCTGCCGCCGCCCGGATGGCTTCTCCGATGCCGCCGCGCGCCTCGATGTGGTTGTCCTTGATGAGGATGCGGTCATAGAGGCCGACGCGGTGATTGGTGCCGCCCCCCAGCTTTACGGCCCACTTGTCGAGCAGGCGCAGGCCCGGCGCGGTTTTGCGCGTGTCGAGAATCTGCGCGCCCGTGCCCGCCACAGCCTCCACATAGCGCCGCGTTTCAGTGGCGATGCCGCTCATGCGCTGCACCAGGTTGAGCGCGAGCCGCTCGGCCACGAGAATCGAGCGCGCTGCGCCTTCGACGGTGCCCAGCTTCGTGCCCGCCGGGTAAAACGCACCGTCCTCTGCGGCCCACGAAACCGCCAGGCCCGCGTCCACGCGCGCGAAAACCTGCTTTGCCACCCAGCGTCCGGCAAAGACGCCGCTTTCCTTGAGCAGAAACGTGGCTTCAGCCTGCGTCTCGACCGGGATCGTCGCCAGGGTCGTCACGTCGCCTGGGCCCACATCCTCGGCCAGCGCGCAGGCGAGAAGCGTTTCCAGGTCGGTAGGGTCGAGGTAGGGCGGGAGCGCGTCGGGCATGGTGGCTTCGTGGGGTTCGAGCAGAAAGGTACGCGACCTGTCCGCGCCGTTCACTCTTCACCCTTTCCCGTGTCCGCACATAGGAACGCACAGCGCCTGTGCTCCGTTCAGCGCCGGTTGAAACCCCCGGCTCATGGACCGTCAGATCGTGGTGCGCGGCGCGCGCGTGCACAACCTCCAGAACGTCAACCTCGACCTGCCACGCGACCAACTCGTCGTCGTTACGGGCCTGAGCGGGTCGGGCAAATCGAGCCTGGCCTTCGACACCATCTACGCCGAGGGACAGCGGCGCTACATGGAGAGCCTGAGCGCCTACGCGCGCCAGTTTCTGGGCATGATGGAGCGGCCCGACGTGGATTTCATTGATGGCCTCTCGCCCGTCATCGCCATCGAGCAGAAAACCGTCAGCCGCAACCCGCGCTCGACGGTGGGCACGGTGACGGAGATCTACGACTTCTTGCGCCTGCTTTTTGCCCGCGCCGCCACGGCCTACTCGTACCTGACGGGCAACGCGATGCGCAAGCAGAGCGACGACGAGATCATTGACGGCGTGTTGGCCTTCCCGGAGGGTACCAGAGTCATCCTGCTCGCGCCCGTCGTGAAAGGGCGCAAGGGGCACTACCGCGAGCTTTTTGAGCAGATCGGCAAGCAGGGCTACGAGCGCGTGCGCGTGGACGGCCACTTCCGCGAGATCGAGACGGGCATGAAGCTCGACCGCTACAAGACGCACGACATCGAAGTCGTCATCGACCGGCTCGTCGTGCGCGACGGGCTGCGGCCCCGCGTGGCGCAGAGTGTGGACACGGCGCTGGGGATGGGCGAAGGCTCGCTCATCGCCCACCTGCCCGACGAGGGCGAGCGCAAGCCCGGCGGGCGCGATGTGCTCTTTTCGCGCCACCTCGTGGACCCCGAAAGCGGACTTTCCTACGACGAACCCTCGCCCAACACGTTTTCCTTCAACAGTCCCTACGGCGCGTGCCCGGACTGCGCCGGGCTTGGCACCAAGCGCGAACTCGACCCCGACCTCGTCATCCCCAACCCGGACAAAAGCATCGCGCAGGGCGGGCTGGCACCCATCGGCAAGCCGCGCGACATCTGGGTGTTCTCGCAACTGCGCGCCGTGGCGGCGGCCTTCGGCTTCGACTTCGACACGCCGCTCAAAAAGCTCAGCGACGAGCAGCGCCAGGTGCTACTCGAAGGCGCGGGCGACCGCCAGTTCGACATCGTGTACACCTACAAAAACCGCGAGGTGCGCTACCAGCACCGTTTTTCGGGCGTCCACGGGCACATCTGGCACACGTACGACAACACGACCGCGCCTTCACAGCGCAAGTGGGCCGAGGCGTTCATGCGGCGGATGCCGTGCCGCACCTGCGGCGGCGGTCGCCTCAAGCCCGAAGCGCTCTCTTACCGCATCGGTGGCAAGAACATCGCCGACTTGGTAGGAATGGACCTGGTGACGCTGCGGCGCTTTTTCGAGGGCGTGGCGCTTGAAGGCCGCGCCGCCACCATCGCCGAGCCGATCCTGAAGGAGATCACCGAAAGGCTGGACTTCATGATCGGTGTGGGCGTCGAGTACCTCAACCTCGACCGGTCGGCGCGCACGCTTTCAGGCGGCGAGAGCCAGCGCATCCGGCTGGCCACCCAGATTGGCACGCAGCTCACGGGCGTGCTCTACGTGCTCGACGAGCCTTCTATCGGGCTGCACCCGCGCGACAACAGCCGCCTGATCGCCTCGCTGCGCCAGCTGCGCGATCTGGGCAACTCTGTCCTCGTCGTCGAGCACGACCGCGAGATGATCGAGAGCGCCGACTTTGTGGTGGACATGGGGCCGGGCGCGGGCGAGCACGGGGGCAGGGTCACGGCCGAGGGGCCGCCGGGCCGACTCGAACTTCGCAACGGCCACGAGAGCCTGACGACGGCCTACCTCACGGGCAAGCGCCACATCCCCGTGCCGCGCACGCGGCAGGCCGGTTCGGGCGAAAGCATCGTGCTCGAAGGAGCGGTGGGCCACAACCTCAAAGGCGACACGCTCCGCATCCCGCTCGGCACGTTCACGTGCGTCACCGGCGTGTCGGGCTCGGGCAAGTCGAGCCTCATCAACCAGACCCTTTTTCCCATTCTCGCCCAGCATTTCCACAAGGCGCAGACCGTCCCCCTCCCGTACCGCGACATCAGCGGGCTCGAACACGTGGACAAGGTGATCGACGTGAACCAGAGCCCCATCGGGCGCACGCCGCGCTCCAACCCGGCCACGTACACGGGTCTTTTCGGCCACCTGCGCGACCTCTACGCCCAGCTTCCCGAGTCCAAAATCCGTGGCTACAAGCCGGGGCGCTTTTCCTTCAACGTAAAGGGCGGGCGGTGCGAGACGTGCAAGGGCGCGGGCATCGTCAAGCTGGAGATGAACTTCCTGCCGGACGTGTACGTGACGTGCGAGACGTGCAAGGGGCGGCGCTACAACGCCGAGACACTGGAAGTGCGCTACAAAGGCGCCACCATTGCCGACGCCCTGGAGATGACCGTAGATGAGGCGATGACGGTGTTCGAGAGCGTGCCGCGCATCGCGCGCAAGCTGAAAACGCTGCAAAGCGTGGGGTTGGGCTACATCCGGCTGGGCCAGCAGGCCACGACGCTCTCGGGCGGTGAGGCGCAGCGCATCAAGCTGGCCAAGGAGCTGTCGCGCCCCGGCACCGGGCAGACGCTCTACATTCTCGACGAGCCCACGACAGGGCTGCATTTCGAGGACATCCGCCACCTGCTGGCCGTGCTGCGCGCCCTCGTCAAAAAGGGCAACACGGTCGTCGTCATCGAGCACGCGATGGACGTGGTGAAGGTGGCCGACCACGTGATCGACATGGGTCCGACGGGCGGCGAGGGCGGTGGGCGGATTCTGTTCGCGGGCACGCCGGAGGAGCTTGCCCAGCAAAGCACGCCCACGGCACGCTTTCTCAAGGAAGAACTGGGCCGCAGCATCTACGACGAGGACGAAGCGCTCGACCTGGACCTGTTCGCGGGCGACGACGGCGACGAGGACGAGGGAGAGGAGGAAGAAGCCGAGGCCGCTGAGGAGGCGTGACCGGGTAGGGGCGCAATGAATTGGGCCCCTACAACTCGTCGTCGCGCAGCACGCGCGGGTAGCGGATCTGCTCCACCATCGCCTGCACGTGCGCGGGCGGCGGTGCCGTTGCCAGGCTCACGCCCACGACGAGCGCGAAGTTGAGCAGCATCCCGACGACGCCGATCCCCTGCGCGCCGATGCCCAGAAAGTCGGTCATCAGCGGCGCGTCGAGGCCGAGCACGCGGTCGGCGCGCATGAGCGCGATCATCGTGAACGTGAACACCAGGCCGGCCACCATGCCGCTGATGGCGCCGTACTTGTTGGCGCGCTTCCAGAAAATGCCCAGCACGATGACGGGGAAAAAGCTCGCCGCCGCCAGCCCGAACGCAAACGCGACGACCTCGGCCACGAAGCCCGGC
>CBDUBO010000229.1:0-4870 GCA_965365405.1 uncultured Rhodothermales bacterium
CAGGGCACCTACTACGTGTTCGTGGCCGTGGACGCGGCGAACGGGGTGTACGAGCACCAGGCCGAGGGCAACAACCTGGGCCGGAGCGCACCCGTCTCCGTCTCCGCCTACCCGGCGGTGGACGTGGCCGTGACGGCCTTCAGCGCGCCCGCGCAGGCGCCCGTCGGCGCGGTCATCCCCGTTTCGTTCACCATCGGCAACGTGGGCACGGGCACGACGCTGGCCCGGCGGTGGAGCGACGAGGTGCTGATCTCGAAGGTGGACTCGCTGACCTCGGAGGCGCAGATGCTCACCTCTGCCGCGCGCCTGCAAGCCCTGGCAGGCAGCGACGCCTACACGCGCACGCCGAACGTAAAGCTGCCCGACGCCCTGGAGCCGGGCCTGTACTACCTGCTCGCGCGCAACACGCTGGCCGAGGGGGATGCCAACAGGCGCAACAACGTGCGCGCCACGGCCATCACCCTTACGCCCAATCCGCCGCCCGACCTCGTCGTCGAGGAGGCGAAGGCACCTCCTACCCTCATCGCGGGTCAGCCTCTCACGCTGACGTGGAAAGTGCAGAATGCGGGCAATGGTGCGACGCGCGATACCCTCTGGTTTGATACGGTGTGGCTGGCCAAGAGCGCCGACCGGCAGGCCGACGCGCTCCGGCTCGGCTCCGTTGCCCGCCGCACCGTGCTCGCCGCCGGTGCCGACTACACCGCCTCAATCCCCGTCACCCTTCCGTTCTACGCGACGGGCTCGTACTACCTCCTCTTCGAGACCGACAGCGAGCGCCGCGTGTACGAGGGCCTCCGCGAAAACAACAACACGCGCATCGTGCCCGTGCAGGTGGTGCTGCCGCCGCCCTCCGACCTGGTGGTGCGCAACGTCCAGATTCCCGCAGCGGCAACCGTGGGAGACGACGTGACGGTGACGTACGAAATCGAGAACCGGGGCACGAACCCTGCCGAGGGCCGCATGGCCACGGGCGTGTACGTCTCCGCCGACACGGCGTGGAGCGTCGCCGATCCGCTCGTGCAGGTAGTGGAGCAGGATATCAACCTGCCGCCGGGCGCCTCGATGCTCGTGAGCAGCAAGCTCGACCTGTCGGCCACCGTGGACGCTTCGGCCACGGCGGACGCCGGGGCGCAGCGCGCTACCGGCCCGACGCCGGGTGTGCTGCCGGGCCGCTACCACGCCGTGGTGCGCGCCGACCTGCGCAACAACATCCGCGAGGCGAACGAGACCAACAATATGGGCGCGTCGGCCACGCAGGCCCAGGTGGACGTGCCCGCGCTCGTGCTCGGCACGCCGCTCACGCGCGACTACCAGCGCCGCGCCAACCACTACTTCCGCGTGGACGTCGCCGCCGGCCTCGACCTGCGCTTCACACTCAGCCGCAACGCCGCGCGCCTGCCCGGCGGCATCTACGTCGCCTACAACCGCGTCCCCACCACGGGCGACTACGACTTCGCCACCGCCAACGCTAGCGACGACGTACACCGCCTCACCGTGCCCACCACGCAGGCGGGCACGTACTACGTGCTCGTGCGCGCCGAACTGATCTACTGGGAAAGCGAGAACTTTACCCTGCTGGCCGAAGCCCTCGGCTTCAGCGTCGCCACGATCTCGCAGCGGCGGCTGGGGCAGGGCATCGTCACGACACGCTTGAATGGCGCGGGCTTCCGCCCGACAAGTCGCGTGGTGCTGCGGCAGGGCAGCACAGTGGTGAGCGAGGCTACGGTGCTGGAAGTGCCGTCCACGACGGAGATGACGGTGCAGTGGAACCTGGCCGCCGTACCCGTCGGGACGTACACCCTCGCCGTGCTCAACGGGCCGGTGGAAGCCGTGCTGAACGCTTCTGTGATGGTCGAACCCGTCGTGCGGCCCCGTTTGGAAACCGTCCACGCCGCGCCCGGCGCGCTCCTGGCGGCGCGCAAAACCGAGTACGTCTTCCAGTTCAGAAACACGGGCAACATCGACGTGCCGTTTGGCACCGTGCTGTTCACCGTGCCCGTGGGCACGGGCGTGGCCGTCGAGTCCGACGGGCGCCTCAAATCGCTGCGCGACCTGCGCCACGAGGCCGGGGACGACGACGACAAACCTTACTGGTTCGATGGGCAGCGCGAGCGCTTCATCCCGATGTTCGTGCGCCGCGTAGCCCCCGGCGACCCGCTCGAAGCGCAGGTGACCGTCGTGCCCGAAACGCCAGAGGGGCCGCAGGACTTCCCCGTCCGCGTAACGGTGAAGGTGGAAGACACCGAGACGTTCATCACCGAGCAGCTTCAAACCATCGAGGAGTTCCGGCAGACGGCGCTGGCGCAGCAGGCGCAGATCGACCCGCAGATTGCCTCGATGGCCCGTAACAGGCGCCAGTTCGCCCAGTACATGCTCGACGGCTACCTGCGCGCCGGGATGCTCGATCAGGACGAGGTGGACGATGCCCTCGACCGCATCCCCGACATTCTGCCCCGCGACTCGCACGTGATCGAGTACGGCGACATCCTCAAGAAAACCTGCGACAGCATCTTCTTCGTCACCGGCTGCGTGGCGGCCATTCTGGACTGCACGCCCGAACTGGCCTTCATTCCGCTCTCGGCAGGGGCCAGCGCGGCCATGTGCGCCTTCGGCGTCACGGCAGGCTGCACGCCCGCGCTCGACAAAGCCAGCGAGGCGACAGGGGCCGACCTCAGCCTGGCCGGCTGCATCGGCATCGCCTCGGCCATCAACTGCATCGCCAAAGAGGTGGTGTGCAACAAGCTCCTGCTCTCGCTCGACCCCAACGACATCGTGGGGCCGGAAGGCTACGGCGACGCCCGGTGGGTGTCCTCGCAGCAGCCGTTGCCCTACACCATTCGCTTCGAGAACGACGCCGAGCGTGCCACGGCCCCCGCGCAGGAAGTGCGCGTCAGCCTGCCGCTCGACCCCGACATAGACGTGCGCACGTTCCGGCTGGGTGGCTTCGGCTTCGGGCTGCTGCGCTTCGACGTGCCCGCCAATACGGCGTTTTACAGCAAGCGCCTCGACGTGCGCGACTCGCTCGGTGTGTTCGTGGACGTGAGCGCGGGTATCGACGTGCAGACGCGCCGCGCCTTCTGGTCGCTGCGTGCCATCGACCCGGCCACGGGCACGCTGCCCAGCAATCCGTACGTCGGCGTGCTCGCCATCAACGACTCGCTGGGGCGGGGAGAGGGCTTCGTGACGTTCACCGTCCGCGCCGACGCCGCCGCGCCCACCGGCACCACCATCGAAGCGCAGGCCACTATCGAGTTCGACCTCAACGCGCCCATCGAAACGCCGCCGTGGACGAACACGGTGGACGCCGTGGCGCCCACGAGTCGCATTGCGGCCCTCACGGAGCGGCCCGAAGAAGGCCGCATCAGCCTGTCGTG
Organism: uncultured Rhodothermales bacterium; assembly: GCA_965365405.1. GTDB lineage: Bacteria > Bacteroidota > Rhodothermia > Rhodothermales > BA12 > CBDUCD01. The sequence continues at coordinate 3,375 of CBDUBO010000229.1, forward strand.
GACGGCCTCCGACGACGCTGGAGGGGCGGGCGTGGCCTCGTACACGCTTTACGTCTCCGAAGGCGGCGAGGCGTTCCGACCTTACGCCAGCGACCTCACGGATACGCGCTTCGTCTTTCCGGGCGAAGGGGGCCGTGCCTACCGCTTCTTTGTGCTCGCCAGCGACCACGCCGGCAACACCGAAGGGGTCAAGAACGACGCCGACGTGGTGGTCACGCACGCCGAGACGCCGCCCGAACTGCCCGCCGCGTTCACGCTTGATCAGAACTATCCCAACCCGTTCAGCACCACGACGACGGTGCGTTACGCGCTGCCCGGCCCGGCAGTGGTCACGCTCGAAGTGTTCAACGTCGTTGGGCAGCGCGTGGCGGTGCTGGAGGCGGACGCGGCCAAGCCGGCCGGCTGGCACACGGCTCCGTTCAACGCGGACGGGCTGGCCAGCGGCCTCTACTTCTACCGACTGCGCGCGGCGGGCACATCGGGCGAGCGGTGGCTCACGACGGGCAAGATGATGCTCGTGCGGTGACCGGTGCAGGCCGCAAGCTGGCGCTACGCGGCAGGCGGCACGCCCTCCGGGGCTGCTGCCGCCGCGCGCCACTTCAGAAACCCGTGCAGGTTCATCGCCAGAAACACCAGGTTGCCGATGAAGATGCCCATGCTATCGGCCAGCAGCCCTACGACGGCCCAGAGCACGTTCGAGAGCATGAAGCTGACGAAGCCGAGCCGGTTTTTCTGCCCCAGCAGGTAAACGGCCAGCAGGGACAGCGCCATCGCTACCCAGTCGATGAAGTAGTATTGCATGTGCTGAGCCGGGTCGGTGTAGGGGCAGGAGCATTCCTGACGCTGGTGGGGCAAGAGCCCCCAAAACAAAACCCCACGAGCCAGGCGGGCTGTGGGGTTCTGGTGCGGAGGGGGCGGGATTCGAACCCGCGGTACGCCTTGCGACGTACGTCGGTTTAGCAAACCGGTGGTTTCAGCCACTCACCCACCCCTCCGGGGTTTTGAGCGCGGACGCGGAATATACGCACACGACCCCGGGGCACAAGGCGGGCGGCGTGAAGCCGTGCCGAAAAGCCTCAGCCCGCCCCTTCGAGGGCGTTGGCGCCGGACACGATCTCGATGATCTCCGTCGTGATGGCGCTCTGGCGGGCGCGGTTGTAGGTCAGGCGCAGGTTGCCCAGCAGTTCGGTCGCGTTGTTGGTGGCGCTGTCCATGGCCACCATGCGCGCGCCTTGCTCGGCGGCGTTGGATTCGAGCAGGATGCGCCAGAGCTGGTACGTCAGGTACTGCGGCACGAGCGCGTCGAGGATAGCGTCGGCACCGGGCTCGAAGAGGTAATCTGCCTTTTCGGGGTGTTCCTCGGGCGCATTGGCGGCGTCGGCCTCCATGAGCGGCGTGCGGAACGTCTCGGCAGGGATGGGCAGGAACGGCTCCGCGATGCGGTTCTGCGAGATCGTGTTCTTGAACTCGTTGTAGACGATCACGACCTCGTCCCA
>CBDUBO010000230.1:0-4868 GCA_965365405.1 uncultured Rhodothermales bacterium
TGGACGGCTGAACTCCGTATTCCCTACAGTATGCTGCGCTTTACGAACGCGCCCGTACAGACGTGGGGCATCAATTTCCGCCGCCGCATTCCGCGCACGGCGGAAACGCTGGAGTGGGCGCTCGTGCGCAGGGCGGACGCGTCGCGGGGGCGCGTAGCACAGTTCGGGCTGCTCGAAGGGCTGCGCGGGCTGCGTCCGCGCCGCAATGTGCAGGTGACGCCCTATGCCGTTACAGGAGGCCAGACCAGCGAGACACGCCGGAGGGTGGGCGACGCCCGTTTTACCTACGACGCCGGTGCCGACGCCCGCGTAGGCCTGGCCTCCAACGTCACGCTCGACCTGACCGTCAACCCCGACTTCGGCCAGGTCGAGTCCGATCCGGCCCAGCTCAACCTGACGGCTTTCGAAACGGTGCTGAACGAACGCCGGCCTTTTTTCGTCGAGGGCCTCGACATTTTCCAGGTCAGCGGTTTCGATGGTGAAGTGCTCTACACCCGCCGCATCGGCGGAGCCGCGCCCATCGTGGGGGCAGCCAAACTGACGGGCCGCACCGATGGCGGCCTCGCCTTTGGCGCACTGGGGGCTACCACGGGCGACCAGTTCAACCCCGACCGCATCTACTCTGCCTTCCGAGCGCGCCAGACGCTGGGGCGTAACTCGCGGGTGGGCGGCATCGCCACCTTTTTCGACGGCACCCGCGACGCTGGCAACGGACGGCGTGCCCTAGTGGGCATGGGCGACTGGGACCTGCGCTTTCTCGACAACCGCTACGGCCTGTCCGGCCACGCCGGCGTGTCTCACCGCGCGCCGGACGGCGAGCCCGCGCAGACGGGCGGCACCGCGAGTGCCCGCGTTGAGCGGCTGGCAGGCAACTGGCAATGGTCGCTGAGCGGGCAGGTCGTGAGCCCACACTTCAACCCGAACGACGCCGGACGGCTGCGGCGCAACAACCTGTTCGGCTTTTCGGGCCGCATCGAGCACGAGATCAACGGCGGCCAGCCTTTCGGACCGTTCCAGCGCGCCAGCGCCAGTGCTTTCGCCGGCAACACGTTCTCGTACCGCGAACGGCTCAACCAGGGTCTCGGCGGGCGCGTGGCCGTGGATTTCGTCACCCACAACTTCCAGCGCATCGAACTGAGCCTGTTCACAGACTACCTCTTCGGCGGCTACAACCTCTACGAAACACGCGGGCGCGGCCCCCGTGCGCAGCCCCGAGAAGGGCGGCTCGGCGTCGAGTTCAGCACCGACGCACGCCGCCCGTGGCAGCTTCAGCCCGAAGTGGAATTCGCTTTCAAGAGCGATGGCAGCCGGGGCGTGGAAGCACAACTCGAGTTCGAGTCCACGCTCAGCAGCCGCCTTCAGGTTGGGGCAGAAGTGAGCGTGGAGCACGAAAGCGGCAGCACGGCGTGGGTGGGTAACGAAGCCCTGCGCTCCTCCAACAACCGCTGGCAGATCGGGCGGACACCCGACGCGCCTGATGAACTTGGAGACGACGATTTCGCCGATTTCGACGATGGGGGCACGCTTGCCCTGCTACTTGCCCGCGCCCTCCCTTACGACGCGCGCGGCGCGTATTACCTGCCCGTTTTCGGTAGGCGCGACGGGCGCAGCTTCGACGCTGCGCTGCGCGGCACAGCCACGTTCACCCCCAACGTCTCGCTCCAGCTTTTCGCCCAGCTTTTCGCCGCGCGGGGCCGCTACCGCGCCTTTCGCCTGCTCACCGCTCCTGACGAGCTTCCAGTTTTCGAGACGTACCCGAAGAAGCAGGCCTACCAAGTCACCAGCTTCCAGGTCAACACCGTCTTGCGCTGGCAGTACCGTCCCGGCTCTACCCTCTTCGTCGTGTGGACGCAGGCCCGCGCGCGCGACCTGGAGCAGGATCCGTTCGACACCGCCCAGCCGTCGCTCTACGACGTCACCACGGGCCGGCAACTGGGCGATGCCTTCCGCCTCTTCCCCGCCAACGCGCTTTTCGTCAAGCTCTCGTACACGCTGCTGAGGTAGTGGGTAGTTGGATGGGGAGATGGCTGAGTTTGGCACCGAGCCCTTCTACTCCCTACCCCTCAATCTGCGTGATCAGGCCGATCTCGTTGAGCACGCCCTGCACGCGGAAGCACTCCTCGAACGCGCCGTTGAAGACGCAGTCCTTGCCCTCGGTGTGGATCGTCCAGGCGTGGCGCTCGGCACGGTCGAAGGTGCAACCCGTCGCCTTGACGAGTTGGAAGATGACCTCCTCGAACGTGTGGATCTCGTCGTTGAAGACGACTACGCGCCACGGCTCGTCCAGCCGTTCCTCAGTCGCCTCTTCGACGACGACCTCGGGGGTCGGGGCCAGGGGCTGGCCCAGCGCCGGCGCCTGCGCGTTCACGGCCTCGCCACCGGCGCGATGGTGAACGTGAAGTCCTCCATCACCGGGTTGGTCAGCACACGCTCGCACAGCTCCCGCGTCATCTTTTCGGCCTCCTCGCGGCTCTCCGCCGCCAGCGACACCTCGGCATATTTGCCCATGCGCACGCTCTCCACGCTGTCGTAACCCAACTGGTGAACGGCGTGGTGGACGGCCTTGCCCTGTGGGTCGAGGATAGAGGGACGCAGGGTGATCTGGATGCAGGCTTTGTACATGGAAGGGCGTCAGGCGAGGTCGGATTCGGGAGGGGCGTTGCGGACGGCGCGGGCCAGCCGCCGGGCCGCCGCGCCGATGCCAACGGCCAGGTAAACAGCCAGCGAAAGCAGCAGCCCGATGCCCCCCACTTCGATGGTGACGAGTGTAAGGATGAGCCCGGTCAGGTAGAGGAGAAACTTGCGTGGATGCTGCCGGATGTAGGACGCCGTCGGCTTCGGACCTGCATCGAACGGGACGGTGGACACCATGAGCCCGGCCAGCAGGATCACGACCGGGATCATCCACGTGAAGCGCCCGAACGTGACGCCCATCTCGGTTTGCAGGTACGAAACGCTCAGCACGAGCGCCACCACGCACGCCGCCTGCATGGGGATGGGCAGTCCGGTGAAATACGATTTCTTCTCGCCGTCGAAGTTGACGTTGAAGCGCGCCAGGCGCACGGCTCCGCAGACGGCAGGCAGGCTGGAGACGATAACGCCCAGCAGCCCGAAGGCGTTGAGTGCAAAAGCGTACACCAGATACGACGACGCCAGCCCGAACGAGACGACATCCGCCAGCGAGTCCAGTTCGACGCCGAAAAGCGACTGCGAGTTGGTCAGGCGCGCCATCATGCCGTCGAGCAGGTCGAAGAAGCCCGCCAGCACGATAAGCCAGCACGCCTGCTCGAAGCGTCCTTCGGCAATCTGCGTAATGGCGACGAACCCGCTGAACAGGTTCATGAGCGTAAAAAACGACGGCACGGCCGCGGGCGGCAGCCGCCGGATGGCCAGTCGCCTCAGGCGCGGGCGTTCGGGGCGTTGCCGGCGCTCACTCATGCCACCTCGATGGCAAGCGGTTCGTCCGCGTGGGGGGCGCTCTGCCCGGCCGGGCGCTCCGGGAAGCGCCCGATGACGGTTATGCCCGCCTGCACGATGTCGCCCACCTTGGTGCTGATCTGCACGGCAGGTGGCACGAGCACGTCCATACGCGAGCCGAACTTGACGATGCCGAAGCGCTCGCCCGCCGCCACGCGGTCGCCCACACCGATGTGATAGACGATGCGGCGCGCCACGGCCCCGGCAATCTGCTTGAACAGAACTTTATGCCCCGAAGGATGCAGCAGGCCGAGTTGCGAGCGCTCGTTCTTCTCGCTCGCTTTTTCGTGCCACGCCACCAGGTACTCGCCCGCCACGTACTGGTCGAACTCGATCACGCCCGTGGCCGGGGCGCGGTTGACGTGCACGTTGAGCGGCGACAGAAAGATGGACACCTGCCGGGCGGGGCCTTTGAGATAAAGCGGCTCATACTCCACGTCCTGCACGAGCACTACGCGCCCGTCGGCGGGCGAAAGCAGCAGGTTGCCCCCGGCGGCTTCGGGCGGCGAGATGCGGCGCGGGTCGCGGAAGAAGTAGAGCGTGAAGCCGAGCGCGACGAGCGCGACGACGTAGAGCAGACCGGCCCACGGCGGGCCGAGCCAGTAACCGAGGGCGGCGAGTGCAAGTGCCAGCACGGCGGCACCGAAAATGATGGGGTAACCTTCGCGGGCTAACACGGGCAGCAGGGTGGGTGGAGGCGCAAAATACGGTGCGCTACCTTTTTCAGCCGTCCGTTAACGGTAACGCCCGTCCCCAGGCGTCGGCAAAGAACAGTTCGGAAAGTGGACGGCGCGTGCGCGGCTTGAAAGCGCGCGCCTTCAGGTCGTCGGGCAGCGTGTCTGGGTCGCCGGGAAAGCCAATGGCGATGCCCTCAACGGCGTCGAAGCCCTCCGGCGCGGGGAATTCCTCGCGGATGCGGTCGCGCACGATCCCGCCCATCTGGTGCATCCTGAGCCCGATGGCGGCGCATTCGACGGCCATCTGCGCGCACGCGGCACCCACGTCGTGCCAGGCGTAGGCGTTTTTCTTCTCCTCACCTTCCGGCCGGCACTCGGCAAACGCCAGCATCAACACCGCTGCGCGATCCGCCCAGCGCTGATTCTTCTCGTTGAGACACGCCAGCACGCGCCGGTGCGTTTCGTCCCCCCGGCAACCCACCACAAAGCGCCACGGCTGTTTGTTGCGCGACGACGCGGCCCACCGCGCCGCCTCCATCAGGCGCAGCAGATCGGCATCGGCTACCGGCGTGTCGGCAAAGGCGTAGGGGCTGTAGCGCTCCTCGATGGCGCTGAGGATGGGCACGTCCGTCTGCGCCGAGCGGTCGGCGGTGGCGGTGTCAGCAGGGGTGAGGGTCATGTACGGGTCGTAGGTGGATAAAAAAACCACCCGCC
>CBDUBO010000231.1:0-4838 GCA_965365405.1 uncultured Rhodothermales bacterium
ACGGCCCTGCTATCGCTTCAAAGGGTGCCCCATTGATTGCGCCGTGACCGAACTCCTCGCCCCCATTCCTCATTTCGCCGTCTCCATCCGGCGCGGCTTTGGTGCCCTCGTTACGGGCAGCGTAGCCGTGGGTGCGGTGCTGGCGGGCCGCAAGCTGCGCGCCCGTCGCCCGGAAGGCACGCCTCTGCCCCCGGCACTCGACGCCGAGGTGCACGAGATGCCTGTTCTGGAAGGGCTCACGCGCTACTACAAACGTCCGGGCACGGGCCGCCCCTACGTGTTGCTGCACGGCCTCCACCTGGCCGGCTCGGCGATGGACGTGAAGCCCCTGTTCGACCGCCTCGCCGCTTCTGGCAAGCGCCCGATCTACGCCCCGGACTGGCTGGGCTTCGGCCTGAGCGAGCGGCCCGACCGGCGCTACGTTTCGGGGTTGTACCAGCGCCAGCTCACGCACCTGCTCCAACAGGCGGGCGGCGCGTGCGACGTGGTGGCCTTCGGGCTGTCCGGCGAGTACGCGGCGGCGGTGGCCGTGGCCCGGCCCGACCTCATCCGCCGCATGGTGCTCGTGGCGCCCAGTGGCTTCTCGTCCGACCCGGAGCAGCCCCTGCTCCGGCGCGTGCTGGCCGGTCTGACGGGCGGCACGGGCACGTTCCGGCTCTACTTTGCTCGCCAGAGCAACCCCGAAACGCTCACGCGCTACTTCACCGAGGAGCTGTTCTACACAGGTGCGCCTATCCCGGACGAACTCTTCGGCTACGCCCTGCTCACGACCCACGTGCCCGGTGCCGACCATGCCCCGCAGCGGCTGGCGCAGGGCCTGCTGGACATGCACGAGTACGTAACCCGTGCCTACGAAAAGCTCGACGTGCCCACGCTTCTGCTCCTGCCTGCCCTCACCGACGAAGTGGCACGCTCCTACGAACTCGTCCCGCAGATCGTGGGTGCCAATCCGGCGCTGGGCGTCGAGACGCTCGAAACGGGCCTGATGCCGCAGTGGGAACAGCCGGACGCGCTGGCCGCGCGCGTGCAGGCGTGGTTTGCGCGGCGCGATGCGCCCGCGAAGCGGCGGAAGTAGTACCTTCGCGGGTCACCTACCCTCCGCTCCCGTGCCCGCTCCCTCCTACCGCCGGAGGCCCGTCGTGGCCTGGGCGCTGTACGACGTGGCGAACTCGTCGTTCACGACGCTCGTCGTCACGTTCATCTACAGCACGTATTTCACCGGCTACATGCAGCCAGGGCGCGACCTGACGCCCGTGTGGACGACCAGTGTGTCCGTCTCCGCCCTGCTCATCGCGCTCTTGTCGCCCTTCGTGGGAGCCATCGCCGACCGGGGCGGCTACCGCAAGCGGTTTCTGCTGAGCCTGAGCGCCCTCTGCGTGGCGGCCACGGCAGCACTCTACTTCTTCCCGCCCGGAAGCTGGGTGCCAGCCATCGTCGTCTTCGTTGCCGCCAACCTCGCCTTCGAGCTGAGCGCGGCGATGTACGATGCCTTTCTGCCCGACCTCGCCCCGCAGGAAGCCATCGGGCGCATCTCTGGGTTCGGCTGGGGGCTGGGCTACGTCGGCGGCATCGTGGCGATGCTGGTGGCGCTCTACGGCTTTGTCCAGACCGATAGCGCCCTCTTTCCCTATCTCGGCGGCGCACTCGGCTTTACCGAGGCGGGCGGACAGAACGTGCGGGCGACGAATCTGCTCGTGGCCGTCTGGTTTGCCGTTTTCACCCTTCCGTTCATCCTGTTTGTAAAAGAGCCGCGCGTGGCGAGGGCACGGGGTCAGGGCAGCGTGATCGGCGCGGCCTACCGCCAGATCGTCGAGACGTTCAGGCACATCCGTACCTACCGGCAGATTGTGCGGCTGCTGGTGGCGCGGCTTTTCTACAACGACGGCCTCGTCGTCATCTTCGCCCTCGGCGGCGTCTTTGCGCAGAGCGCGTACGGGCTGACGACGCCCGAAATCATCCAGTTCGGCGTGCTGCTCAACGTGTCCGCCGGCATCGGCGCGCTTGCCTTTGGCTTCGTGGACGATAGAATCGGCGGGCGCAACACCATCATCATCAGCATCGTGGGCCTCATCGCGGCCACGCTCGTCGGCGTGTTGGGCGAGACGCGGACGATGCTGTGGGTGAGCGGCGTACTCATCGGGCTGCTCATCGGGCCCACGCAGGCCGCCAGCCGGTCGCTGCTGGGCCGCTTCGTGCCGGACGACAAGGAGGCCGAGTTCTACGGCTTTTTCGCCTTTTCGGGGCGCGCCACCGCATTTCTGGGCACCGGCCTCTACGGGCTGCTCACCGGCCTCTCCGGCTCGCACCGCGTGGCCATGAGCGGCGTGATCCTCTTTTTCGTCGCCGGCCTGCTGCTGCTTTTCCGGGTAGACGAAGCCGAGGGCATCCGCCTTTCCGGTCGCCCCGAAGGCCAGGACCCGGAGGTGGCGGCATGAGCCCGACCGTTTCCGACGTGCTCGCCGCACTTGAAGCCATTGCCCCTGCCGGCTCGGCGATGGCGTGGGACAACCCTGGCCTCCAGGTGGGCGATCCGTCGCAGCCCGTCACCCGCGCCGTCGTCGCCCTCGACTGCACGGCAGCGGTAATCGAAGAAGCCATCGGGCAGAACGCCGAACTCATCGTCACCCACCACCCGCTCATTTTCGAGAAGCTCAGGCGCGTGGCAGCGGGTGCGGGCCCATCGGGGCTCGCGTACCGGCTCGCTCGTAGCGGCGTCACGCTTGTCGCCGCCCACACCAACCTGGACGCGGCGCTGGGCGGCGTCTCGTTCGCACTCGCCGAAAAGCTGGACCTGCAGGATGCGGCGTTTCTGGCGCCGACCGAAGAAGCGCGCCACGCGGTCGTCACGTTCGTGCCCGCCTCCCACGCCGACGCCGTGCGCGGGGCGATGGCAGAAGCCGGAGCCGGGCGCATCGGCGCGTACCAGGAGTGCGCCTTCGCCCTCGAAGGCACCGGCACGTTCCGGCCCGACGAGACGGCGCGGCCCTACACCGAGACGCCCACCGGCACGCTTGAACGGGCATCCGAAATCCGGCTGGAGATGGAAGTGCCGCGCTGGCACCTAGACGCCGTGCTGCAAGCGCTGCGCGAGGCGCACCCCTACGAGCAGCCCGCCTACCACGTCTTCGCCGCCCTCCAGCCCGACACGCGGACGGGGCTGGGCGCGGTGGGCACGCTGCCCGAACCGCTGGACCGCGACGCCTTTCTCGAACACGTCTGCGGCGCGCTCGGCACGCCCGCCGTGCGTGCTACCCACGGCCCCGACCGCATCCACCGCGTCGCCGTCTGCGGCGGCTCGGGCAGCAGTTTCGCGCGCCCCGCCCTCGCCACCGGTGCCGACGCCTACGTCACCGCCGACGTGACGTACCACAAGTTCTTCGACGTGCTCGACAGCCGCGGTGCGTCCCGGATGCTGTATGTGGACGCCGGGCACTTCGAGACGGAGCACCACGCCGAGGTTCTGTTGCAGCAGGCCCTCGCTGCGCGCCTGCCCGGTGTGCAGTGGCACCGCACCGGCACCCGCACGTCCGCCTCGGACGTGTTCGTGGCCCGGCGGCGAGGAGGCTTCACAGACTCTGCCCGAACATAGCGGCCCACCTCGTGTTCAGAACCAGCCTGAAAGACCTCATCGCACGCCTATGTCCACTACCCAGGAATCTTCCGTCGCGGCGCAGATGCGCGCCCTCGTCCGCCTCCAGCACGTCGACAGTGAACTCGACCACCTCGCCAAGCTGCGGGGCGATCTGCCTAATGAGATCCGCGACCTGGAGGACGAGAAGTCCGGCCTCGAAACCCGGATCGAGAACTTCGCGCAGGAAGCGCAGGATCACAACATCGCCCTGCGGCAGCTCGAAAACGACATCCGCGAAAGTGAGAACCTGATCCGCAAGTACACCGATCAGCAGAACACCGTCCGCAACAACCGCGAGTACGACGCGCTCACGAAGGAGATCGAGGCGCAGCGCCAGCGCATCATCGACGCGCAGGGCCGCATCGACGAGATGAAGGCTGCCGAGATGCCGCGCACGCTCTCCATCGAGGAAGCAAAGGTGCGGCTCGAAGAACTCGACGCCATTCTGGGCGAAAAGCGCGGCCAGCTTTCGACCGTGCTCGACGACACGCGGGCGGAGCAGGAAGAACTCGAAGCGCGCCGCGCGACGGCGGCGCAGGCCGTCGAGGAGCGCTACCTGCGTGCCTACGAGCGCCTGCGCACCCGGATGCGCGACGGCCGGGCTGTGGTGCCCCTCGAACGCGGGGCTGCCGCCGGCTACGCCGTGCCGCCTCAGCGCCAGGTCGAGATCCGGCAGCGCAACCGCATCATCGTCTGCGAGAACACGGGCCGCATCATCGTGGACAACGCCCTCTTCAACGAAGAGCTGTCCGCCACGACGGCCTGATTTTCGCACGACCGCTCTCTGACAACCGCGCCGGTCGGCTTGCCGCGTCCTGCCGCGCCTTCGGGCCGGCCAGGGTGAGGAAAGTCCGAACACCACAGAACCACCGTGCCTCGAACAACTCGGGGGCACCGTCCCCGGACGGTGACAGCACGTGCAACAGAAAGCAAACCAGCCGATGGTCCCGGCACGCCGGGACACAGGTGATGGGTGAAATGGTGGGGTAAGCGCCCACCGGCGCATCCGGCAACGGGTGCGGCCAGGCAAACCTCACGGGGTGCAAGGCCAAGCAGCGCAGCGCCGCATCATGCGGCCAGGGGGGTTCGCCCTGCTGCTGCGCGGGTAGGCCGCTGAGATAGATGGCAGGCCCTGCCCCGTCGGCGGCAGACGGGGCAGGACAGAATTCGGCTTACAGGCCGGCGCGGGCCGCAAAACGAAGGGCCG
>CBDUBO010000232.1:0-4835 GCA_965365405.1 uncultured Rhodothermales bacterium
GGTGTTCGACGGCCTTCACGATGCGCCCGATGGCTTTTTCGACCTCCTCGTCGCGCAGCGTGCGGTCCGCCTCGAAGCGCAGCCCGAAAGCCACGCTCTTCTCGTCCGCACCGATGCGGTCCCCCTGGTAGAGGTCGAACACGGACAGGGTTTTGAGCAACGCGCCGCCTGCCTGCCGGATGCTGCGGCACACCTCGCCCACGGCGGCCTCACGGGGCAACACAAAGGCCAGGTCGCGCTCGGCGGCAGGGAAGCGGGTGAATGCGCCGAAGCGCCGCCGCAGGTGCGGCTCGGCCAGCGAGGCCAGGTGAGAGAAGTTCAACTCGGCGAAAAAGACGGGTCCACGCAAGTCGAAGCGGGCCAGGGCGTCCTCCGCTACCGGGGCGACGAAGCCCAGGGAGGTGCTTTCTGCCCGCAGGTCGAGCCGGTACGGCGTGGCGGCGGCCGCCTCGTGGACGGCTTCTTCCTCCACGTTTTCCAGTCCAAGGGTGCGGAGCAGGTGGTAGGCGGCCCCCTTCAGGTCGAAAAAGTCGGCGGCACGGGCCTTGTCGTTCCAGGAGGCGGCCTCGGCTTCCCCCATCATCAGCACGATCACGTTTTCCTGCTCGTGGTATCCGGGCACGGGCGCGGCGTCGTCGCTGCCCAGTCGGAATACGTGTCCGACCTCGAAAAAGCGTTGTTGGCGCTGGCCCCGGTGCCAGTTGTAGGCCGCCACGGCCAGCACACCCGGTAGCAAGCTGGGCCGGAGCGCTGCCATCTCCTGCGAAACCGGGTTGAGCGTTTCGACGACCTCGCCATTGGGGTCGCCAAAAGCAGGGTGTGCGGCGCGGAAGGCGTCGGCTACTTCGCGTGGCAGAAGCGAGTTCGTGTATACCTCGCGGAAACCGGCACCGGCGAGCGCCCGGCGCACCTTGGCGCGCAGCGTGGGCAGGGGCTCGGCGTGGGGGACAGCGGTGGGCAGTGCAATCTGCCGCGGCGTGGGAATGCGGTCGTAGCCCCACAGGCGGGCCACCTCCTCGATCACGTCCACCTCGCGCGTCACGTCGGGGCGAAAAGAGGGCACGGTGCAGCGGAGCGTCGTCGTTTCTGCGGCTTCGTCGGCGCGCCCGCCCTTCATGATGGTGTCGGTGACTTCTTCCAGCGGCGTCGTCACCTCCACACCAAAGCCGATAGCGCGGAGCAGGCGGGCAGCTTCATAGTCGGGAATGTCGAAGCCCAGCAGGCTGGCCACACGGCTCAGCCGCACGTTTACCACGGTGGGTACGTAGGGCTGCGGCTGGGCGTCCACGTAGCCCGGCACCACGCGCCCGCCGCCCAACTCGGCGATGAGAGCAGCGGCACGGGCCGCCGCCCACACCTGCCCGTCGCGGTCCACGCCGCGCTCGAAGCGGTACGACGCGTCGGTGTGGAGGCCGAGCGCTTTGGCAGCGCGGCGCACCATGGCCGGGTCGAAATAGGCGCTCTCGATAAGGACACTGGTCGTGGTTGCGCTGACCTCAGAGTTCTCGCCGCCCATCACGCCAGCCACAGCCACTGGCTGGTCGGCATCGCAGATGAGCAGGGTGCCCTGCGGAAGCGCCCGTTCCTTGCTGTCGAGCGTCGTGAGCGTCTCGCCGGCGCGGCTGAGGCGCACCCGGATGGCCTGCCCGGCAAGTTTGGTGGCGTCGAAGGCGTGGAGCGGCTGCCCACACTCGTGCATCACGAAGTTGGTCACGTCCACAACGTTGGAGCGCGGGCGCAGGCCGATGCTTTCGAGCCGTTGCCGCAGCCAGTCGGGCGAAGCTTGCACCTTTACGCCTTCGACCAGAAAGGCGACGTAGCGCGGACACGCCTGCGCGGCTTCGATCTCAACGGTGAACCGTTCCGCCACCTCACCTCCCGGTGCATCAGGCAGGGACCCGTCGGGCTGAAGAAGCGGCAGGTCGGTGAGGGCAGCCACGTCGCGTGCCACGCCCAGGTGACTTGTCGCGTCGGGGCGGTTGGGGGTGATGGACACGTCGAGCACGTAGTCGCGCGCGGGCTGGCCCTGCGCGGTCAGGTAGGCCTCGAAGGGCTGGCCCACCGGAGCCTCCTCGGCCAGTACCAGAATGCCTTCGTGGTCGCTACCGAGCCCCAGTTCGTCCTCGGCGCAGATCATTCCCTCCGACACCTCGCCGCGAATCTTGCGGCGTTCGAGCGTGACGGCCACGGTACCTTCCCCGTCGCGGGCAGGCAGGTGAAGCGTGGTGCCCACGGTGGCCACGGCGACCTTTTGCCCGGCGGCCACGTTGGGCGCGCCGCACACGATGTGGGCCGGACTCTCGGCCCCAGTGTCCACGGTGCACAGCGTCAGGCGGTCGGCGTTGGGGTGCGGCCGCGTTTCGAGCACGTGCCCGACGACGACGCCGTCCAGGCTCGCGCCGTGCGCCACGACTTCGTCTACTTCCAGGCCCGCCATCGTGAGCAGGTCTGCCAGTTCGAGCGGCGAGAGCCCGTGTTTGACGTACTGGCCCAGCCAGTTGTAGGAGAGTTTCATAGAGATAGAGTGGGTGGACGCCCGCTGCGCGGTGCGTGTGGGTAGACGCTCGGCTTCGCCTCGCTCGTAGTACGCTCGCTCGCTGTTGTGGGTAGGCGAAAGGGTGCATCAGCCGTCCATCTCCCCATCCAACCATCTACAAGGGCGCGCAGCGCCCGCCAGCCCACTACCCACACACGGCGCGCCGTCAGAACTGCGCCAGCAGTCGAACGTCGTTTTCGTAGAGCAGCCGGATGTCGGAGATGCCGTAGCGCAGCATGGCGATGCGCTCCACGCCCATGCCGAACGCATAGCCCGTGTACGCCTCGGCATCGATGCCGACGTGCCCGAACACGACCGGGTCCACCATGCCGCAGCCCAGGATTTCGAGCCAGCGCCCCCCGTCCGGATGGTCGGGGTCAGGCTGGTAGATATCTACTTCTGCCGAGGGCTCGGTGAAGGGGAAAAAGCTGGGCCGAAAGCGCATCCTGACGCCCTCTCCAAAAATGGACTCTGCAAAAAGGCGCAGCACTGCCTTGAGGTCGGCAAACGTCACGTCTTTGTCCACCACGAGGCCCTCGACCTGATGGAACAGGCAGAACGACTTGTACGAGATGCTCTCGTTGCGGTACACGCGCCCCGGCACGATAAGGCGAAGCGGCGGCTTCTCGCGCTCCATGACGCGAATCTGGACGGGGGATGTGTGGGTGCGCAGCACTACGTCTTGCTCGTCCTCGCCGTGCCTGAGGAAAAACGTGTCCTGCATATCACGCGCGGGGTGGTCGGGCGGAAAGCCGAGGGCGGTGAAGTTGTGGAAGTCGTCCTCGATCTCCGGCCCCTCGGCAATGGAAAAGCCCAGACGGGCAAAGACGCGCTCGATCTCGTAGAGTGTTTCGGTAATGGGGTGGAGCGAGCCCGCGGCGGGGACGCGCCCCGGCAGCGTCAGGTCGAGGCGGGGTGCGGTGGCGCGGGTGGTTTCCTGCAGGCGGGCGTCGGCCTCTGCCAGGCGCGCTTCGGCCAGCGCCCGCAGCGCGTTGAGGCGCTGCCCGACAGCGGGGCGCTCATCTGAGGATACCTCTTTGAGCCCTTTCATCAGGTCGGTGATCTCGCCGCTCTTGCGGCCGAGGTAGCGCACGCGGAACGCCTCGCGGGCCTCCGCCGTGTCGAGGGCTTCGGCGCGAATCTGCTGTTCGAGGGCTTCGATCTGGGCAGTCATGGAAAAGGGGGCGATACGAAAAGACCCCGCCGGGCAAACGCGCCAGCGGGGTCTTTCAGTCCAGTAGGACGGAAGCGTGGGCGCTGCTCAAAGGGGAGAAGCGCCGAAAAATCGGCGAGCGGTGGCCGTGCTCACTTGCTCGCCTGCTTGGCGACCGCGGCGAAGGCCTCCGGTGCGTGCACGGCCAGATCGG
Organism: uncultured Rhodothermales bacterium; assembly: GCA_965365405.1. Classification (GTDB taxonomy): domain Bacteria; phylum Bacteroidota; class Rhodothermia; order Rhodothermales; family BA12; genus CBDUCD01. The sequence continues at coordinate 3,904 of CBDUBO010000232.1, forward strand.
CCAGCACCTTGCGGTTGAGTCCGACGCCCGACTGGCGAAGACCCCCCATCAGGCGCGAGTACGAAATGCCGTTCATGCGAGCCGCCGCGTTGATGCGGGCGATCCAGAGGCGGCGGAAGGCGCGCTTGCGGTTGCGGCGGTCGCGGTAGGCATACTGAAGGCCCTTGTCCACGGCGTGCTTGGCCACGGTGAGCAGCTTACCGCGGCTGCCCCAGTAGCCTTTGGCACGGTTGAGGACTTTCTTGCGGCGCTTGCGGGCCGCGACTTTGTTTGTTGCGCGAGGCATCGGTGTGTCAGGTTTCTCTTGTTACAGGCGCGGCCTCAGGCAGCGATCATGCGCTTGGCGCGGGCCTCGTCGACGGAGGAGACCAGCGTCGTCTCGCGCAGGTTGCGCTTGCGCTTCTGCGACTTCTTGGTCAGAATGTGGCTGTGAAACGCTTTTTTGCGCTTGACGCGGCCCGTGGCGGTCAGCTTGAAGCGCTTCTTGGCGCCGCTGTTGCTTTTCATCTTAGGCATAAAACCCTCGCGGAGATGGCAGGCGGCACAGGGCCGCACGGTGTGCAGGTGGGAGCCGCGCAAAATAGGGCGGCATCAGAGAAGCAGCAACGCGGCTCCGCCAAGGCTCGGCGGATGCCACGTGGAGAAATGGCGAAGTCAGCGGCGTCAGACCTTTTTCTTCACGCCAGAGGGAGCCAGGATCGTCGTCATGCGGCGGCCTTCCATCTGGGGAGCCTGGTCAATCTTGGCCACGTCTTTGAGTTCTTCGACAAAGCGGCCCAGCAGGTCGAGACCCTGGTCTTTGTACACGATGTCACGGCCTCGGAACTGCACCCACGCCTTTACCTTGTCACCTTCGGTGAGAAACGTGCGGGCGTGTTTGACCTTGAACTCGAAGTCGTGCGTGTCCGTGTGGGGACGGAAGCGGATCTCCT
>CBDUBO010000233.1:0-4829 GCA_965365405.1 uncultured Rhodothermales bacterium
GCTGGCTGGGCTATGGAGAAGACGTGTGGGGCCTGACGGCGAGCGACGGCCCCAAAGACACCACGATGGTTTTTGGCGGCGAACCGCGCCCCTTCCGTACCTACTCGGCCCGCGGCGCCTCAATGCGCTACGTCAATGACGACGGCACCATTGCCCCGACGGCCGCCGGGGGCAGCCTGCCCTTCCTGCCCCGCGAGACGATCCGCGCCCTGATGACGATGCGCGATCGCTACGGCAGCGACCTCTATACGCAATACGGCTTTCTCGACGCCTTCAACCCGACGTATCCCACGCTCACCACGCGGGTGAGCGCGGGCCGCGTCATTCCCGGCAAGATGTGGGTGGACGACGACTACCTCGGCATCGACCAGGGGCCGATCCTGCTCATGGCCGAGAACCTGCGCACGGGCATGGTCTGGGATCTGCTCAAAAACAACCCGCACATCGTGCGCGGGCTCAGGCGGGCGGGCTTCACAGGCGGCTGGCTCGACCGCGCCCCGCCCTCGACCTACTTCCCCGTCGCGCCCCGCGCCGAGGCCGACCCCAAGCCGTCGTTCCGCATCGTCGTGATGGGGTCGTCGTCGGCAGAAGGAGCCGGGCCTACCGACATCGCCAACGCGTGGGTCAACCGCTACCGCGCGGCCTTGCAGGCCATAGACCCCGCTATCGAAGTCGTAAACCTGGCGCGAGGCGGCTACACCACCTACCACATGCTGCCCGACGATGCGCCCGAGAAGGCCGACCGGCCACAGCCCGACCGCACCCGCAACATCACCCGCGCCCTTGCGCTCGAACCCGACGCGATCATCGTCGCCTTCACCTCCAACGACCGCGCCTACGGCTACGCGAACGAGGAGCAGATGGAAAACTTCGAGGCCGTCCGCAAGCTGGCCGAGGCCAGGGGCGTGCCCGTCTGGTTCACCACCACGACGCCGCGCAACTTGGACGACGCCGCCCGCGCCGACCAGCGGGCCGTGGCTGAGGCACTCAAGGCGCGATACGGCAGTCGCGTGCTCGACTTCTGGACAGGCGTGGGCCTGCCCGACGGCACCATCGACCCGCGCTACGACAGCGGCGACCACGTCCATTACAACGACGCCGCGCACCTGGTCTGGTTCAACCGCGTCATGGCCGCCCGCATCCTCGAAACCGTCCGCGCCCAGCGATGACCTTTTTTGATTTGATCAGCCGCGAGAGGCCACCGGGCCGTAGGGACGCAGCGCGCTGCGCCCCTACACTGGCGTTCATGATGCTGCTGTGCCTGGCCCTGCCCGCCCGCGCGCAGCAGACCGACGAATCGTTCATCAGCGGCCTCCTCGAAAAGATGACGCTGGAAGAAAAGCTGGGGCAGCTAACGCAGTACAGCGGTCGCTGGGCCACGACGGGCCCCGACGTGCCGCAGGGGGGCGACGCCGAGGTGCGCGCCGGGCGCGTGGGCTCGTTTCTCAACATCTTCGGGGCCGAGGCCGTGTGCCGCGTGCAAAAGATGGCCGTCGAGGAAAGCAGGCTGGGCATTCCGCTCCTGTTCGGGCACGACGTGATCCACGGCTTCCGCACGCTTTTTCCCATCCCGCTCGGTCAGGCCGCCTCGTTCAACCCCGCTGGCGTCGAGCACGCAGCCCGCATTGCGGCCCGCGAGGCGACCGCTGTGGGGCTGGCGTGGACGTTCGCGCCCATGGTAGATGTGTCCCGCGATCCGCGCTGGGGCCGCATCGCCGAGAGCAGCGGCGAGGATCCGTACCTCAACAGCGTCTTTGCCGCCGCCAACGTGCGCGGATTCCAAGGCGATGACCTCGCCTCCGACTCGACGCTCGTGGCCTGCGCCAAGCACTTCGCCGCCTACGGCGGAGCCGAAGCCGGGCGCGACTACAACACCGTGGATGTGTCCGAGCGCACGCTGCGCGAGGTATACCTGCCGCCCTTCCGGGCCGCCGTGGACGCGGGCGCGCAGACGTTCATGGCCGCCTTCAACGAGGTGGGCGGCGTGCCGGCCACGGCCAGCCATTTCCTCATGACCGACGTGCTGCGCGGCGAGTGGGGCTTCGACGGCTTCGTGGTGAGCGACTACACGGGCGTGTGGGAACTGCTCTTCCACGGCACCGCGCGGGACAGCACCGAGGCCGCCCGGAAAGCCCTTGCCGCGGGTGTAGACATGGAAATGGTGAGCGGCATGTACGTCAAAAAGCTCGCTGCCGAGGTCGAGGCGGGCCGCCTGCCCGTGCACGTTGTGGACGAGGCCGTTCGGCGCGTGCTGCGCGTCAAGACGCGGGCCGGTCTTTTCGAAGATCCCTATCGCTACTGCCGCGACACCACGCGCGCCGCCGCGACGCTGCTCGCCCCGACGCACCGCCAGGCCGCCCGCGCCGCTGCCCGCGAAAGCATCGTGCTGCTCAAAAACGAGCGAGAGACGCTGCCCTTCAGCAAAAACCTGGGCGCGATTGCCGTGATCGGCGCGCTCGCCGCCGATTCGGTGGCCGCCATGGGCACATGGGCCGCCGCCGGTCGCCCCGCCGAAACCACCTCCGTGCTGCGCGGCATCCGCGAGGCCCTGTCCGGCACGCGCGTCCTGTACGCGCCCGGCTACGCACCCATCCCACCCCGTTTCGAGGACGCCGTCGCCGCCTCCCACAGTGCCGACACGACCGGCTTCGCCCTTGCCCTTCAACACGCCCGCCAGGCCGACGCCGTCGTGCTCGTGCTGGGCGAGCACCGCGAACTGAGTGGCGAGGCCGCCAGCCGAACGGACATCGGGCTGCCGGGCGTGCAGCTGGCACTTGCCTACCGCATCCTTGCCCTCGGCAAACCCGTCGCCGTCGTGCTCATGAACGGCCGGCCCCTCGCCCTCCCCGAACTCGACCGCGCCGCGCCCGCCCTGCTCGAAGCGTGGCACCTGGGCTCCGAGATGGGCCATGCCGTGGCCGACGTGCTCTTTGGCGATTACAACCCCGGCGGCAAGCTGCCCGTCACGTTTCCGCGCAGTGTGGGGCAGATCCCTATTTACTACAACCACAAAATGACCGGGCGGCCCATTGAGGGCAACATGAAGTACCGCTCGCGCTACGTGGACAGCCCGAACACGCCCCTCTACCCCTTTGGCCACGGGCTGAGCTACACCACGTTCCAGCTTTCCAACCTGCGTCTGAGCAGTGCGCAACTGGCCTCGGACGGCACCCTGACGGTAGCAGTGGACGTGACGAACACAGGCCGCCGCGCCGGCGACGAGGTGGTACAACTCTACGTGCGCGACGACGTGCGCAGCACCACGCCGCCCGTACGCGAACTCAAAGGCTTCCGGCGCATCACGCTGCAGCCCGGCCAGGCCCAGACCATCTCTTTCGTGCTTACCCCGCAGGATCTTCAGTTCTGGGGCATGGACGAGGAGTGGACAACTGAGGCAGGCACGTTCACCATTTTCGTCGGCAACTCGTCCGTAGGCGGGCTGGAGGGGCGGTTCGAGATAATCGAATGATGAGACCTGTTTTATGCCCGAACGTCGGTAGGGGCGCAATTAATTGCGCCCCTACATGGTGCATCGCCCTTGCCCTGCTCACCCTCACCGCCTGCCGCGCCGACGCGCCCTCGGCCGCGCCCATCACGCACGCAGCGGAATCGACACCTGCGCCGCCTGAGGGCATGGCGTACGTGCCCGGCGGAAGCGTGACGGTGGGCGACGCGCGCGGCAATGCGGACGAAGCGCCCGTTTTCAAGACGGAGGTAGCCCCATTCTTTCTCGACAGGCACCCCGTCACCGTCGGCCAGTTTCGGGCCTTTGTCGAGGCCACGGGCTACCAGACAGAGGCCGAGCGCTTCGGGAATGCCGCCGTGCACGTTGAAGCAAAAGGGTGGACCCTGCTCGACGGCGCAAACTGGCACCACCCGCTCGGCCCCGACGCTCCAGCCGCGCCCGCCGACCACCCCGTCACGCAGGTGTCGTGGCACGATGCCCAGGCGTACGCGCATTGGGCAGGCAAGCGCCTGCCTACCGAGGCCGAGTGGGAGCACGCCGCCCGCGGCGCCCGAGACGAGCGGCAACCCTACGCCTGGGGCCGTAATCTCGAAGAAAACGGGCAGTACCGCGCCAACACGTGGCAGGGCAGCTTCCCCGCCCGCAACACCGCTGCCGACGGCTACGCCTACACCTCGCCCGTGGGCGCGTTTGGCGAAACCCCGCTGGGCCTGACCGACATGGGGGGCAACGTGTGGGAGTGGACGGACGACTGGTATCGCCCCTACGGCGAGCGCGGCCAGCCTTTCGCGCCCACCCCTGCCAGCGAGAAGGCGCAGCGCGGCGGCTCTTTCCTCTGCACACCCACCTTCTGCCACGGCTACCGCGTTTCGGCCCGCAGCCACTCGACGCCCGAATCGTCCCTTTTCCACGTCGGCTTCCGCTGCGCCCGCGACACAGACGCCTGATCCTATGCGCCCCCTCTTTCTGCTGCTCCTGTTTCTGACCGCGCCCTTGCTGGCGCACGCGCAGCCGCGCAACATCGTCGTCATCCTCTCCGACGACCACCGCTACGACTTTTTCAGCGCCCACCCGGACGCCCCGGACTTTCTGCAAACCCCCAACCTCGACAAGATGGCGCGGGAGGGCGCGCACCTGGCCAACGCTTTCGTCACCACGAGCCTGTGCTCGCCCTCGCGGGCATCTATCCTCACGGGCCGCTACGCCCACAACCACGGCATCGTGGACAACACGAGCCCCATTCCCGAAGGCACACGCTTCTTCCCTCAGGACCTCCACGACAACGGCTACCAGACGGCCTACGTGGGCAAGTGGCACATGGGCGAGGTGGACGACCTGCCGCAGCCCGGCTTCGACCGCTGGG
>CBDUBO010000234.1:0-4795 GCA_965365405.1 uncultured Rhodothermales bacterium
CGTCGGGCCGGTCGAGACGCAGTTCGGCATTCACCTCGTCGAGGTGACGGACAAGTCCAGCCGCGAATTCGACGTGGCCCTTTACGGCACGCCCGTGCGCGCCGACTTGAGCACGCTTTCGGCGTCGCAGCGCAAGCTGGACGATTTCCGCTACTTCGTCCAGGAAGAAAACAAGCTCGCGCAGATCGAAGCCGAAGCGCGCGATGCCGGGCTCGGCTACCAGACGCAGTCCATGCAGGTAGATCAGCCCATCTATCCCGGCATCGGGCGCAGCCGGGCGGTGCGCCGCTTCCTGGAAACGGCAGAGGAAGGCGCCCTCAGCGAAGTGATTGAGCTGAACGACCAGTTCGTGCTGCTCTACGTGCGCGACGTGACGCCCGAAGGCTACCGCCCGCTCGCCGAGGTGGAAGATGAAGTGCGCACGCGCGCGCTTCTGGAGAAAAAGAAGGCCGTCGCCGTCGAGAAGCTGCGCACCGCGCTGGCGCAAGGCTTCGAGGGTCTGGCCGGGCGCGCAGGCGGTCAGCAGGCCGTGATGAGCGTAACGGCGCAGAACAGCTTCGTGCCTGGCTTCGGGCAGCAGCCGCGCCTGGCTGGTGCCGTGAGCGCCACGCCGCAGGGCCGCACGACGGGCGTAGTGCAGGGTGCCGACGCTGCCTTTGTCGCCCGCGTGACGGGCAAGACGGAGCCCTCCGCCATCACAGATGCGCAGAAGGAAGCCATCCGCAACGAACTCGTCACCCGCCGGCAGGCGCGCATCCGCAGCCAGTGGATGCAGGGCCTGCGCGAAGCGGCTGAGGTCGAGGACAACCGCGCCAGCGTCGAGTAACGCGCTGCGCCAGCAAACCCCGAGGGCTGCCCGTCGAAAAAGACCGGCAGCCCTCTTTGTTTTGAGCGGTGGCACGAAACACCAGCATACCTGGCAAAGCCACCGGGCGGCAGGGGCGCAGTTAACTGCGCCTCTACGTAGGCTCAGCGCACCCTGACGCCGCACGCGCAAAAAGCTGCGGCGACTACCACTCCACGCTGCCGCGAAACGTGACAATAGCCGGCCCGGTAAGGGAGAGTGCCGCCACGCTTTCCGGTCCCGTCTGCTGCCCCCCCACGACGAGTGTGCCGCCTGGCATCTCGACAGCGACGGGGAAACTGGCCACGCGCCTGGTGAAAACCGACACCACGGCAATAGCCACGGCCCCCGTGCCGCAAGCCAGCGTCCAGTCCTCGACCCCCTTTTCGAACGTGACGGCCTGCACATGCCTGGCTGCTGCGTCCAATACACGGACGAAGTTGACGTTAGCCCCGGCAGGCTGGAGCGACGGATGATGCCGGTAGCGCGGTGCGTCTTTCTGGAGCTTGTCCGAGAGCGGCCAGACGGCGTCGCGGAAAAGCACGAGGTGCTCGGTGCCCGTCCACACGAACCACGCTTCTTCGCCCTCCATGGCGTGCGGCCGGAAGCGCTGCGGCGCGGGCACGTGGAGTGTCACCGGGTCTGCTTCGCCGGCAGGCACATCGGCGCGGTACACGCCTGCGTCCGTCTCGAAGTGGAGCGTGTCGCGGTCGAAGCCGGCGCTGCGGGCAAAGCGGGCCAGGCACCGCGCGCCGTTGCCGCACATCGTCGCCCGCGAGCCGTCGGCGTTGTAGTACAACATCCGGAAGTCGTGCTGCTCGTCTTCAGGCGTGGCAAGGGCCAGCAGCCCGTCGGCTCCGATGCTGCTGCGGCGCTCGGTGAGGCGCTGCGCGAGCCCGCTCAGTTCGTCCGGCGTAAAGGCGTAAAAACGGTTGTCGAGCACGACGAAGTCGTTGCCCGCCCCGCTCATCTTCGTAAACTCAAGCACCAGTTTCCGTTTCACAGCCACGGGGGATGGGGCCGCCCTGCGCCTGCGCCGCTTGCCCGGTTGGTTTTAAAGAGAGACACGTAGTTGGCAGAAAAACGCATTCAGATCGACAATGCCGAGCCCCTCCTGCTGTTCGGTTTCAACGACATCTACCTGCGGAAGATCGAGGAGGCGTTTCCGCAGACGCAAATCACCGCGCGTGGCAACCAAGTTTTCCTGCGGGGCTCCGAAGAAGCCATCAACCGCATCGAACTCGTCATCGGAGAGCTGACGCTGTTGCTCAACCGCAACGCCAACCTAACTGAGAACGACGTTGAAACCGTGCTCGCACTGGCCTCGATGGGCGACGGCGCGCGGGCAGCGTCGCTGGGCGCACGCGACGTGATCCTGTTCACGCCGGGCGGTGGCATGGTGAAGGCCAAGACGCCCGGCCAGACGCACATGGTGGAACTGGCCCGCCAGAACGACATCATCTTCGCCATCGGGCCGGCGGGAACGGGCAAAACGTACACCGCGGTTGCCCTCGCCGTGGCAGCGCTCAAATCGAAGCAGGCCAAGAAGATCGTCCTGTCGCGCCCGGCCGTCGAGGCGGGTGAGCGGCTAGGCTTTTTGCCGGGCGACCTCAAGGACAAAATCGACCCGTACCTGCGCCCGCTCTACGACGCCCTGGAGGACATGATGCCGCCGGACAAGCTGCGCGCTGCCCTCGACCAGAACGTCGTCGAGATCGTGCCGCTGGCGTTTATGCGAGGCCGCACGCTCAACAGCGCCTTCGTCATTCTCGACGAGGCGCAGAACGCGACCGCGCAGCAGATGAAGATGTTCTTGACGCGCCTGGGCGTCAACAGCCGCGCCATCATCACCGGAGACGTGACGCAGACCGACCTGCCGGGACGCGAGATGAGCGGGCTCGTGCAAGCGCGGGACATCCTCGAAGGCATCGAAGGGATCGGCTTCGTCACCTTCGACAAGCGCGACGTGGTGCGCCACCGGCTCGTCAAAGACATCATCGAGGCCTACGAACGCTCCGGGGCCGACGAGGCGGGGCCGGGTGCGGGGCGCTGGTAGCGCTGCATCACCCTCTTTTGCCACCGCCATCTGCTGTTTCCCATGCTCGACCGTCGCCACTTTGTCAGCCGTCTCAGCCTGTTGGGGCTGGGGGCCACGCTCCCCCCGTTTGCGTCTGCCACCCCGCGCTCCGCGCCGGCAGCGCCCGCGCCATTTATCCCTGCGGAGGTGACGGTGGATGACCTCGCCGGGGCGGAGAAAGTGGCAGGCGTCACGTTCCGACCCGATCAGCGCGAGATGCTGCTGGAAGACGTGCAGGAAGCCCTCGAAGGCTACGAGGCGCTGCGCGGGCTCGACCTGCCCAACAGCGTGCCACCCGCGCTGCGTTTCGACCCGTTCGTGGGCATTGTGCCACCGCCCGTGCCCGCCCCCACACGCCCCGCCGAAGCATGGATTACACCCGCGCCCAGGCTCGCTGGCGACACCGGCCTGGCGTTTGCGGGCGTGTCCACGCTGTCCCACCTGCTGCGCACGCGCCAGGTGACGAGCGTGGAACTGACATCGCTTTTTCTCGACCGGCTGGCGCGCTTCGATCCCGACTTGCACGCCGTCGTGACCCTCATGCCGGAACGGGCGATGGCCGAGGCCGCCGAGGCCGACCGCGAGCTGGCCGCCGGGCGCTGGCGCGGGCCGCTGCACGGCATCCCCTACGGGGCCAAAGATCTGCTCGCGGCGCGGGGCGCGCCCACCACGTGGGGCACCGCGCCCTATCGAGAGCAGACTTTTGAAGGCGACGCGGCAGTCGTGGAACGCCTGCGCGCCGCCGGCGCTGTGCTCGTCGCCAAACTCACGCTGGGCGAACTGGCCTGGGGCGACGTGTGGTTCGGCGGCATGACGCGCAACCCTTGGAACGTCGAGCAGGGCAGCAGCGGATCTTCTGCGGGGCCGGGATCGGCTGTGGCGGCCGGACTGGTGCCTTTCGCCATCGGCAGCGAAACGCTCGGCTCGATCGTGTCGCCCGCGACGCGCAACGGCGTCACGGGGCTGCGACCTACGTTCGGGCGTGTCAGCCGGGCGGGCGCGATGGCCCTTTCGTGGTCGATGGACAAACTGGGTCCGATGGCGCGCTCTGCCCTGGACTGTGCCCTCGTCTTCGACGCTATCCACGGGGCCGATCCTGGCGATGCCACGGCGCGCACCGTTCCATTTCCCTTCGATCCAGACAGCAGCCTGCGTGGCCTCCGCGTGGGCTACTTCGCCTCCCTTTTCGATCAGGAGTACGCGGGACAGGCGGCAGACCGGGCCGCGCTCGACGTGCTTGCCGGGCTCGGGGTGCGCCCCACCCCTGTGACGCTACCCACCAGCGTACCCGCCGGCGTCATCACGACGATGCTGTCCGTCGAAGCCGCCGCCGCCTTCGACGCACTCACGCGCGGCGGTGGCGTGGACGCGATGGCGAGGCAGACGCGCAACGCGTGGCCCCACGTGTTCCGCGCGGCTCACCTGGTGCCTGCCGTCGAATACCTCCAGATGGCGCGTACGCGTACGCTCCTCATGCAGCAAATGGACGAGGCGATGAACGGCTTCGATGTGGTCGTATCGCCTTCCTTCACCGGCGGCATTTTGCAGGTCACCAACCTGACCGGCCACCCCTGCGTGGTCGTGCCCAACGCCTTCAACCCCGTCGAGGGTTTTGCCGACCGGCGCAGTCCGGGCAGCGTCTCCTTCATCGGAAATCTCGACCGCGACGACGCGGCGTTGCGCCTGGCGCATGCCTATCAGCAGGCAACGGATTTCCACCTTCTACGACCACCCGTGGGCCGGTAGCCTCAAGCTACCGTGTCTGCCTCTACGCGCCGGAAGATGCCGCGCGTGGCATCCATCTGCCCGTCGAAAACCGCTTTCTCGGCAACGGCGAAGTTGGCACGCTCGAAAAGGGTCGTCATGGTGTCGGG
>CBDUBO010000235.1:0-4776 GCA_965365405.1 uncultured Rhodothermales bacterium
TCCCCTCCCCACGCTTTTTTCACGGGCCGAAGCGCTTCCAGTTTGTTTCATTTCTATCTGCGGGTTGCATTTGTCGCCTCGTGCCGCCTAAACTTGCTCGCATGGTATCCCCTGCATCACTCCGTCTCCGACGCCTGCGCGCCCAGCGACGTACGCGACCCAACCGCTGCCCGCGGAAGGACGGAGCCTGACTGCGTTTGCCCCTGCCACCTTCTGGTGGCGTGCATCCCGACAGACGTAACGCACCGCGCCTTCCCTGGCCGGTGCGTTTTTCATTTCTGGAGGTTGGAGCTTCTTCACTCGACACACCCGACACTCGACACTCCCCCATGTCCATCGTCCTTGCCTTCAGCGGCGGCCTCGACACGTCGTTCTGCGTTCCCTACCTCACTGAGACGTACGGCGAACCGGTTTACACGGTCACCGTCAACACGGGTGGTTTCAGCGCTGCGCAGCTCGAAGAAGTCGAGGCGCGCTCGCGCAGCCTGGGCGCGGCGGGCCACGAAACCATCGACGCCCGCGCTGACCTCTTCGGCGACCACCTGAGCTTTCTCATCAAGGGCAACGTGCTGCGCGGCGGCGTCTACCCGCTGTGCGTGGGGCCGGAGCGCGTCACGCAGGCCCGCCACGTGGTCGAGGCAGCCCGGCGGCTGGGCGCGCGCGCCATCGCCCACGGCTCGACAGGCGCGGGCAACGACCAGGTGCGCTTCGACGTGGCCGTGCGCATCCTCGCCAGCGACCTGGAGGTGCTGGCGCCCATCCGCGAGCTGGCGCTCTCGCGCGACGCCTCGGCGGACTTTCTCGAAGCGCGCGGCCACAGCGTCAACCGCGAGAAGGCCGCCTACTCCATCAATCGAGGCTTGTGGGGCACCACGATTGGTGGAAAGGAGACGCACCAGACCGACGGCGTGCTGCCCGACGACGCCTACCCGGATACCACCGCACCGGCCCAGGCTCCGGACGCACCGGCGCGCCTGACGATCACGTTCGACCAGGGCGTGCCCGTCGCCCTCGACGGTGAAGCGCTCGACCCCGTCGCGCTCGTCGAGAAGGTGACGGTGCTGGGCAACACACACGGTGTGGGGCGCGGCGTGCACGTGGGCGACACCATTCTGGGCATCAAGGGGCGCGTGGGCTTCGAGGCCCCGGCGGCAGCCGTCCTGATTCCCGCCCACCGCGAACTCGAAAAAATCGTCCTCACGCGCTGGCAGCGGTACCAGAAAGACCACCTGGCCGACTTCTACGGGATGCTTTTGCACGAGGGCCAGTACTTCGATCCCGTCATGCGCGACATCGAGGCACTGCTGGACTCGTCGCAGAACGTGGTGAAGGGCGAGGTGGACGTTGAACTCTTCAAAGGCAGCGTGCGCGTACTCGGCTGCCGCAGTCCGTTTTCGATGTTCAACACGGGCGTGGCCGCCTACGGCGAGGAAAACCGCCTGTGGGACGGCCGCGACGCCCAGGGCTTCACGCAGATCGTCGGGCTCCAGGCCTACCTGGCACAGCGGGCGCGGCAGAAGCTGGATGGATAGCGCGTCAGATGGGTGGCCGCTCCGCGCCAGCCCCATCAATCCCCAACTATCCAGCCACCCACCCTCTAACAAACCACTCCCCATGGAAACCACAACGCTTATCGCAGACCGCATCGCGTCGAGCGCGGGGCCGTGCAAGCTGGGCCAGCAGGTGCGGCTCTCGTCCTACGTCATCGCCGCCGAGGGGTACTGCGTGGCCGTGCGGGCGCTCGACCAGAAGGACACCTACAACCAGCTCGAAACGCAGGACGGCTCTTTCCACACCCTCCATCGGGGCGACGTGATCGTGGGCGCACTGGGCGAGCGGCAGGCCCTCAAAGGCTACAGCGGGCGCGTGCCGCGCCACGTGCAGGTGGGCGACACGCTCAACATCCTCAACATGGGCGGCATCGTGGGCGCGTGCACGAGCGACCACCCCGACTTGGGCGCGGCGATGCGCGTGAAGGTGCTCGGGGCCGTCATGGTCGAGCGCGGCGGGCAGCTCTGCCACGCCCGCATCCAGGACGGTGCCATCGAGCCGCTCTACGCGCTCACGCACTCGGCCCCGCTCATCATGGTCAGCGGCACGAGCATGAACACGGGCAAGACGTACGCCTGCGCGCAGATTATCCAGGGGCTCACGCAGAGCGGGCTGCGCGTGGCCGCCGCCAAGCTGACGGGCGCGAGCCTGATGCGCGACGTGCGGGCGATGAAGGAGAACGGCGCCATCGCGTGCGCGACGTTTACCGAGGCCGGCGTCGTGTCTTCGACGGGCAAGGAGATGGAGCCGCTCGCCAAGGGCCTCGTCGCCCACCTCAACGAAGCCCACCCGGACTGCATCGTGCTCGAACTCGGCGACGGCTTTATCGGCTACTACGGCGTGGACGGGCTGCTTTTGGACAAGGAGCTCCAGCGTTTCACCCGCGCGCACGTCGTGGCGGCCACCGACCTGGCCGGCGCGTGGGCGGCAGACCGCACCTTCCGCGACCGCTACCGCACCACGATTACCGCCATCACCGGCCCCGTGACGGACAACCTCGTGGGCAAGCAGTACATCCAGAACGCCCTCGGCATCGCCGCCTTCAACGCCCGCTCCGACGCCGCCGCCCTCATCGCCGCCGTGGAGCACGCCGTCCGCACACCGCTCAAGCCGGTGGGCATGGTGGGGTTGCGGGGTGAGGGAGGTGCCGAACTGCGGGCGTCGAGTGCCGAGTGAGCAGAGGCCGTTCCAAACTCGACATTCGCAACCCGACCTTCGTCACTCGCATGCCCCCTCCCCTCACCATGGCTGCCCCCCTCCCGCTCCGCGTGGCCCTGCTGCACGGCGCGGGCTACGGCGGCGGCGAACTCATCCGCCTGCTCATCGGGCACCCGCACGCCGACCTGGTGGCCGTTACGAGCCGCACGTTTGCCGGGCAGCCCATCTCCGCCGCGCACCCGCACCTGGCCGGCCTGACAGACCTGACGTTCTCGGACAGAGCCGACCTTTCGGACGTGGACGCTGTTTTCATCGCCGCCGAGCACGGGCAGGCGGCAAAGGCCGTGGCACACCTGGACGCCGAGGGATTCGGGGGACTGATCGTGGACTTGAGTGCTGACTTCCGCTTTCAGGACGCTGCCCTCTATCCGCGCCTGTTCAAGTTCGACCACCCGATCCCCGAAAGGCTGCCCGACTTCGCCTACTCGATCCCCGAAATTCACGACGTGCCAGCGGGTACGCGCTGCATCGCCAACCCGGGCTGTTTTGCGACGGGCCTCACGCTGGCGCTGTGGCCGCTCGCGCAGCACCTGCCACGCTTCACGGCGCACGTAACGGCCCTCACGGGCGCTTCGGGTTCGGGTGCGAAGCCTTCTGCAACGACGCACTTTCCCACCCGCGACGGCAGCGTGCGCGCCTACAAAGTGTTGGCGCACCAGCACCTGCCCGAAGTGCAAAATACCCTCGGCGCGGGGGCGACGGTTCATTTCGCGCCCGTGAGCGCGCCGTGGGTACGCGGCATCTGGGGCACGGCGCACGTGGATTTGCCAGCCGGTGTTTCGGCGGACACCGTGCGTTCCTGGTTCGAGGCGGCCTACCTCGAAGGCGGGGCCGTACGGCTCTGGCCGGGCCTGCCCGAGCTGCGCTACAGCGTGATGACGCCCTTTTGCGACCTCGGCTTTGAACTCCGCGACGGTCACCTCGTCGTCGGCTTCGGGCTGGACAACCTTTTGAAAGGCGCGGCCAGCCAGGCCATCCAGAACGTGAACCGGCTCGCCGGCCTGCCCTCTATGACCGGGCTGGTGCCGGGCAGTGCCACCTCCGTTGCCCGGTAGGGGCACAAGTAATTGCGCCCCTACTGCCCTCATCACCCACATGCCATCCCGATGACCACCGCCCAAACCATCCAGACCGAGGACGCTTTTCAGATCCCGACCTACAAAAAAATGCCCATCGCGCTCGTGCGCGGCGAAGGCATCCACGTGTGGGACGCCGACGGACGGCGCTACTTCGACTTCTACGGCGGGCACTGCGTGACGGCGCTGGGACACTGCCCGCCGCGCGTCGTCGAAGCCATCCGGCAGCAGGCGGGCGAGCTGCTGTTCTACTCGAACGTGGTGTACAGCCCCGTGCGGGCACGGGCGGCGCAGCAACTGGCAGAGCTGGCCCCCGCAGGGCTCGGACACGTCTTCTTCTGCAACAGCGGCACGGAGGCCAACGAAACCGCCCTCAAGCTGGCGCGGACGTGGACGGGCAAGCCGCACGTCATTGCCATGGAGGCCGGCTTTCATGGCCGCACGCTGGGCAGCCTGGCCGCCACGCACGACCTGCACTACCGCGAGCCGTACCTCGACGTGCTGGCCGACGTGACGTTCGTGCCCTTCGGGGATGCCGATGCCGTGGCCCGCGTGCTCGAAAGCCGCGCCGACGTGGGGGCCGTCATCCTAGAACCCATCCAGAGCATGGCGGGGGTGACGGGGGCTCCGGCAGCGTACTTCCAGCAGTTGCGCGCCCTCTGCGATGAGCACGGCACCGCCCTGGTTTTCGACGAGGTGCAGACGGGCGTGGGCCGCACAGGGCGTTTTTCGATCTCCGAGCACCTGGGCGTACGACCCGACCTCATCACCCTTGCCAAGAGCCTCGGCTCCGGCGTGCCTGTGGGGGCCGTGCTGGTGCGGGAAGAGATCGCGGAGTGCGTCCAGAGCGGCGACCAGGGCACTACGTTCGGCGGCGGGATGCTGGCGATGGCGGCCGTAGAAGCGACGCTGGCGACGCTCGTGGACGAGG
>CBDUBO010000236.1:0-4770 GCA_965365405.1 uncultured Rhodothermales bacterium
GCTGCAACTGCTTCGCAAAAAGCCCGCGAGGAACCCACCAGGAGTAGGGTGAGCAGCCTGTACCTTGCGCCTCTCTCGTGTTACGACATGCAAACGGATCCAATCGTCATCGTGGGCGGCGGCGCGGCAGGGCTGATGGCGGCTGCTTTTGCCAGCGGGCAGGGTGTGCCCGTGGTGCTCATAGAGCGCACGCGGAAGGGAGGCAAGAAGATCGTCATTGCCGGCGGGGGGCGGTGCAACGTGCTGCCCTCCCACGTGGACGAACGGCGCTACGTCACTGCCTCCTCGGTGAACACGATGCGGCGGATGCTGCGGCTGTGGCCGCTGGCCGAGCAGCGGGCCTTTTTCGAGCAGACGCTGGGCCTGCCGCTCGTGCTCGAAAGGGAGACGGGCAAGCTTTTCCCGGCCTCGCAGCGCGCGCAGGACGTGCGCGACGCGCTCTACGGCTACGTCCGCGCCCGTGGCGTCGAGGTGCGCTTCGATGCGCGTGTGGTGGACGTGCAGCCCGATGCCGGCGCGTGGCGCGTGGCGTTTGAAGGGGGCGAGCGTCTGCGGGCGGCCGCCGTCGTGCTGGCGACGGGTGGGCTGTCGGTACCGAACACGGGCTCGGATGGCGACGGCCTGCGCATCGCGCGGCGGCTGAGGCACACCCTCCACCCGACGTACGCGGCCCTCACGCCGCTCACGGCCAGTCCAGCGCGGCACGCGCCGCTGTCGGGCATCTCGCTCGCCGCGCGCGTGTACGTGCCCGCCGCCGGCTTCGAGACGGAGGGCGGCTTTCTCTTTACCCACCGGGGTTACAGCGGCCCCACCATCCTCGACGCGTCGCACCACGTCACGCAGGCCCGCGCCGCCGGGCAGCCCCTGCCTGCCGTGCAGGTGCAGTGGACGGAAATGGACGCCCCGGCGTGGGAGGCGCTGCTCCAGCACAGCGGCGGCAGCGTAGCCGCGACCGTACGGACGCACCTGCCCAGCCGCCTCGCGGATGCGCTCGTCGAAGAAGCGGGCCTGCCGCCCGGGCGCACCCACGCCGAACTGCGCCGCGACGAGCGCAAAGCCCTGGTAGATGCGCTCGCGCGCTACACGCTACCCGTCACGGGCGACGAGGGGTACAAAAAAGCGGAGGTCACGGGCGGCGGCGTAGCACTCGGGGAGGTGGATCCGCGCACGTGCGAGAGCCGACGCCATCCGGGCTTGTTTCTGTGCGGCGAAGTGCTCGACTGCTTCGGGCCCATCGGCGGCTACAACTTTTTCTGGGCGTGGGCCACGGGCCGCGCCGCCGGACTGGGCGCAAAAGCAAAAACCCCGGCAGTCGGGCAGACCACCGGGGTTTAGACGCCACACAAGCGTTTCTGTCTACAACTCGGTGGCTGGCTGGCCCACGCGCGTCACTGCGCCATCAGTAGGGATGCCGTCGCCCTCGGGCACGCCATTGGCGTCCAAGTGGTGCGAGAGCGCGACCGCGTGGCCGGTGAAGAGACGCCCCAGCCGGCTCGCCACGGAGTCGAACGTCGAGTACATCACAGGCACGATGACGAGCGTCAGGAACGTGCCGAACGTGAGGCCCGCGATGATGGACGTGCCCATCGGCCCCCAGAACTGCGTGTTCTCGCTGCCGAACTGGAAGTCCGGGTCGAAGCTCGTCAGGTAGCCCACGAAGTCGATGTTGATGCCGAGCGTGAGCGGGATCAGGCCGATGACCGTCGTGAGGGCCGTCAGGAGCACCGGGCGCAGGCGCGTGGCACCGGCCTCGACGATGGCGTCGCGCTTACCTACACCCCGGTCGCGTAACTGCATCGTGTAGTCGATCAGCACGATGCCGTTGTTGACGACGATGCCGGCCAGCGAAATGACGCCGATAAACGTCATCAGCCCGAACGGCGTGCGCGTCAGGATGAGGCCCAGCAGCACGCCCGTCAGGCTCAGCCCCACGGCCACCATGATGATGAACGGCGCGCTGATGGAGTTGAACTGCGCCACCATGATCATGAAAATGAGCGCGACGGCGATGAGCAGCACGGTCGTGAGAAAGCCGAACGATTCGGCCTGCTCCTCGCTCGCGCCGGTGTACGAGATGGAATACCCCGGCGGCAGGCCCTTCTCGTACGTGTCGAGGCGCGCCTGCACCTGGGCCAGGATGGCGTTGCCGTTGAAGCCCGGCGCGGCGTCGCCCGTGACGGTCACGACGCGCTGCAGGTCGAGCCGGGTGATGGAGCCCAGCCCGCCGGCGGTTTCGAGCGTGGCCACGGCCGTGAGCGGAATCTGCTGGCCTTCTTCGAGAATGGTCAGGCTGCGGATGCTTTCCAGACTCTCGCGCTGATTCTCGGCCAGCCGCACCGTGATGTCGTACTCGTCCTCACCGTCGCGGTACTTGCCCGTCTCGGCTCCGTTGATGGCGGCGCGCACGGTCTGGGCCACCTGCTGCGTCGAGAGGCCGAACTGCGCCGCCCGCTGCCGGTCCACGTGGATCTGCAACTCGGGGCGGCCCGCGTTGAGGTTGTCCTGCACGTCCACCAGGCCGGGAATCTCGCCAGTATCGCTCCAGCGTTGGAGTTCGGTCTTGAGGTCGCGCGCAATGTGCTGGATCTCGGCAAACGCGGGGCCCGTGATCTCGATGTTGACCGGCTTGCCCGTCGGCGGGCCGCCCTGATCCTGCTCGATCGAGATTTCGGCGCCGGGGATGCCTTGGAGTTCGTCGCGGAGGCGAGCAAGGGTCTTGGTCGAATACTCGGCGCGGTCGCCGTAATCGACCATGTTGAGCGTGATGCGGCTTCTTTCGGGCGAGGCCGAGCCGCCGCCGAACATCGCGTCTCCGCCCACGCCCACGTTCACGAGCACGTCCTTGACGTTTTCCTTGGCGTCGGGGTTTTCGTTGAGAAGGGCGTCGATGCGTTCGCGGCCCACCTCGGCCGTCTGGTTGCTGGTGTCGAGCGTCGTGCCGAGCGCGTTTTCGAGCGTGACGATGACCTGGTTGGGGTCGGTCGTCGGGAAGAACTCGGTGCCGGGGTTGACGAAGACGAAGAGGGCGACGATAGAGAAAAGCGCGCCTAGCGTGCTCGTGAGCAACCGCGCGCGGTTGTCCGTCAGAAGCAGGTGGGTGCGGCGCTCGCTGCCGGTGAGCCATCCCAGCGCGCCGATGCCCACGACGAGCAGGGGCAAAATCATGAGGACGGCGATCTCTTTGAGGTGTACCTCCTTCGGGCTCAGGTACATGATGCCCAGGATGAGAAACATGATGCCGCCGAAGATGGCGCCCGCCTGCATCGTCGCGCGGCCGCCCAGGTAGAGGCTCTCGAAGGTGTGCACGAGGATGCCTACCAAGCCGAGAACGAGCAGCAGCCCGCCCAGCCCCATGAACACTGTCCCGCCGATCTGCGACACCGACCCGAGCAGCGCGCCCAGGATGAGCACGATGAAGCCGGCGGTGAAGAGCGACATGGACAGGCTGTTGCGCAGCAGGGCGCGTTTGACCGTGTAGTCGCGCTCCAGCACCCAGTCCAGGAAGCGGCGGTAGCCGGCCACCCCGCGCGGAAGGGTGTGGTTCATGAACCGCGTGGCGACGGGCGTAAGGGCCCGCGTGTGGATGAAGTACAGGACGGGGATGGTGACGGCCAGCACCAGAAACGTCATCGGGTTCATCGCCAGAATGACCAGCGCCACCAGCCCGGCAAGCACGTACGACGCAAGGCGGGCCGCTTTCGTGCGCTGCGGTGGAGCCTCGCCTTCGAGGCGAATAAAGACGCCCGTGAGCACCGGGTTGAAGATGAGCGCCACCACGAGCGAGCACGACAGCGTGATGATGAGCGTGAGCGGCATGTAGCTCATGAACTCGCCGATGATGCCGGGCCACAGGAGCATCGGCGCAAACGCCGCCAGCGTCGTCAGCGTGCTCGTCGTCACGGGCACGGCCACCTCTTTCGTCCCCAGCCGCGCCGCCTCGAAGCGGCTGTGGCCTTCTTCCCGGAAGCGGTGGATGTTCTCCACGATCACGATGGCGTTGTCCACCAGCATCCCCAGCGCGATGATGAGCGAGAAGAGGATGATGAAGTTGAGTGTGTAGCCGAGGGCCTGCAACACGATGAACGCGATAAGCATCGAGAGCGGAATGGCGATGCCCACGAGCGTGGCGTTGCGCACGCCGAGAAAGAACAGCAGCACCGTGACGACGAAGATGAGGCCGGCGATGATGTTGTTTTCCAGGTCTTTGACGAGCGTGTTGACGTTCTCGCTCATGTCGCCCGTGATGGACACCTGCGTGCCCTCGGGGAAAGGCGTCGTGGCCAGCAGTTCTTTCACGCGCCCGGCTGTTTCGAGGATGTTCTCGCCCGAGCGCTTCTTGACGCTGAGCGTGATCACTTCGAGAAAGCGCTGCTCTTCCTCGGGAATGCGGGTGTAGGTGCCGTCCTCGTTCTTGATCTTGAGCACTTCGAGGCGCGCGTAGCTCGTGCGCTGCTTGAAGCCGAAGTCCACGTCGGCGATGTCGCGCACGTAGATGGGCCGCCCGCCGGGGGCTTTCACCACCACGTTGTTGATCTCGGCGGGGTCGTCGAACTGGCCGTTGACGCGCACGAGGTAGTTCTGCCGGTCCACGTCCACCGAGCCGCCGGGGATGTTGGCGTTTTCGCTTGCGATGGCCTGCACCAGGTCGTTGAACGTGAGGTTGTAGCCCTGCAAGCGCGCCAGGTCCACGTTGATCTGTACTTCGCGCTCCAGCCCGCCGATGAGGTCCACTTCGAGCACGGACGGAATCGCCTCGATCTCGTCCTGCAA
>CBDUBO010000237.1:0-4733 GCA_965365405.1 uncultured Rhodothermales bacterium
CGCCCTTGCCCGCGATGGCCTGCACGACGCCCTGGTTGGTCATGTAGCCCGTCGAAAAGAGCACGCAGCTCTGCTTGCCCATGAACTGCGCGAGCCGCTCTTCGAGTTCGATGTGGAGGTCGAGCGTGCCGTTGAGAAAGCGGCTGCCCGTGCAGCCCGTGCCGTAGCGCATGATGGCCTGCGAAGCGGCTTCCTTGACGCGCGGGTCGGAAAGCAGGCCGAGGTAGTTGTTCGACCCGGCCATGATGACTTCGCGGCCGTGGATGATGGCGCGCGAGCCGTCGTTGCGCTCGATGGCACGGAAATACGGGTAGAGGTCGGCAGCCTTGACCTGCGTGTAATCCCCCTCAGGCTGGAAAAAACGGGCCGCTTTGGCAAAGATGGACTTCTCGGGCAGCGTGCTGGGCCGGGACGCATCAAGGGCTTGCTGGCCGAAGGAGTCGGGAATAGACATAGAAGTGAGGCTCAAGGGGTCACGAGAGGAGCGCCGACGGGGCCAGCGCGGCAGGATGAGGCGCGTGTCCGTGCAACACCTGCTCGATGCAGTCCACGGCGGCCTCGTTACCGATGCCGCTGTAATTGTTGCGCAGGCGCTCGGCATAGACGTCGGAGCGTTCGAGAAAGCCGGACACGTCGGAGGCCGTCGGGGCGCGGTCGTGCACCGCCTCACCCAGCCCGTCCCGCTCCAGGAACAGGGCGTTGAGCGTCTGCTCGAAGATGCCGCAGTTGGGCACGACGAGGGCGGGCTTGCCCAGGTACAGGCTTTCGGAGATGAGGGTGAACCCGGCGGTGCAGATGACGGCCCGCGCAGAGGCCAGGTCCTCGACAAAACCGGTGAGGCTGGGGGCTTTAAAGGTCAGGTTGGCCGTGCGCTTCCTGCCCTGGGGCGGGCTGAGGTTGTACAACCGAAAGGGCACGTCCACCTGGGCAAGGGCCTCGACCACCTTCTCCGTGCCACGGGCGTCGTTGAAGTAGACGACCACGTGCTCGCCCTGCGTGGGTGTACACCGCTGCACGTCCTGCCGGATAATGGGCGGCACCAGGGTAGTGCGGTCGGGACGCTTGAGCGGCGGAAAGAAGAACGACGTGAGCAGCACGTGCGCCGGGTTCGACGGCGCAATGCAGTTGATGGCGGTCGCAATAAAGGCCGCATTGCCCCGGTAGCGAGCGGGCAGGTTGTAGTCTGTTTCGGTGACGACTTGCTGGTGGTTGAACGAAAGCACCGGAATGCCGACGCGTGCGGCCGCGCGCGGCGTGTACGCCTCAAAGTCGGTCACGAGCAGGTCGGGCTGGAGGGCTTCGAGCGCGCCCGCCAGCCGCCTGACGATGCGCGGCCCGAACACGACGCGCTTCCAGTTGCGGGCAATGGTGGCGGGGATCGAGAGGCGGTTGCCCACAATTTCCTGCCGTAGCGCGGGCACGGCGAGCACGGGCAGCCCTTCTGAGGTCAGAATCTCGCGTGCCTGCCCGCCGCAGGCGAAATGCACGTCGTGCCCACGCGCTTGCAGCAGGGCCGAGATGGCCAGCACCCGCGACGTGTGCCCCCGGCCTTGACCACTAAGCGCGTAAAGAATGCGGGCCATGCAAAGGGGGGTGGGCGGGGCGATTACGACGGGATAATCTGAAAAGATACGCCAGCGCCCCGATGGCCTGCGCGAAGCGCGGGTCAAGGTAGGTTGAGCGCGACGCGAAAGGTGAGGCCGTCGGGCGTGGGGCCGACGTGGTAGGAGAGCGATTCGTCCGTGTCGAAGTCTATGAGGTGAGCGCTCACGTAGGCGTCGAGCACAGAGAGCGCATACCATACGCCGCCGCCAATGAGAGAAAGGTCACGGTTGCGCCGTGCATTTTCGCGCGCCACGCGCAGGCGCTGCTTGCCGCCGCTGGCGATGAGGGTCGCGTACTGTGCGGCCTCGCCGGCATACTGTGGGTACTGGTCAGGCCGCTCGGCATAGCGGAAGACGCGCTGGAAGTGGTGGTACTGGCGGCTGTTGTGGAAATACAGCGTGCCGATACCAGCAAGGCCGGCGTAGAAGATGCCGGCTTTGACGGGCTGACGGTTGTAGAACTGCCCGCCGCCGGGCACGATGAGTGCCCGCCTCAGCGCCGTCTGCGGGTCGTGGGGCGCTGCCTGCTGCGCCACTGCTACGGCCGGCAGGAGCGTCAGGAGGGCAAGGCGTACCGTAAAAGAGAAACAAGGCGTGTGCATGGGCCGGAAAAAGGTGCCAGCAGCAAAGTGGAAGAATACGCACGAGGGTGTTGAGCGGGGTGAGGCACGCAGTCGGGGCAGCTTTTTGGCAACCTGGCCGGACAGGCTAAAACGACCATTCAGCGCGCGGCAGGCGCGGTGTGACCAATTGCGCTCGCCATTTGAGTCAGCGCGCACTACTGCCGATCTCCCCCGAGGCACAGCATGTGCTGGGGCCAACCCGTGCTTCTGCACTGCCCAACCTCATTCACCATCCCCAGTCCAATGAACCGACTCGTACTCCTTTTTGCAGCCCTGCTGCTGCTCGCCTCCGCCGAGCGCGCTGTCGCGCAGAGCTACGCCATGACGGCCCGCTCGTTCGAGCAGTCGCCCGTAGCCCGCGGCATGGGCGACGCCGCCGTCGCCTTCCCGACGGCACAGACCGCCTTTTTCTATAACCCCGCCCACGTGGCGCGCGTGGCCGGCATCAAGCCGCGGTTCACCGTCCTGGGCGTCAACGCCCGCCTGACGGACGGCGTGTTCGACTACTACGACTTCTACACCAACAGCCTCGAACCCGCGCTCGACGAAGGCATCGACAACCTCAATGGTGCCGAGCGGCAGGAGCTTTACGACGAGGCGTTCGCCATCGGGCGGGCGCGCAACTCGGCCAACGTCAACGTGGTGCTGCCGTCCGCGCTGTTTCGCGTCGGGCCGGTGGGCGTGGGCGCGGGCGTGTTTAACTACACGGGCACGCAGTTCCAGATCGGGGACGCCGGCGCGGGCGTGCCGCAGATCAACCTGGACGGTCAGGTGGACGTGATGGGCACGGTCGTGGCCGCTGCCGACTTCGCGGGCCTGGCCGTTGGCGCTTCGGCCAAGTACACGCAGCGCTACCTCACGCTCAAGCACAAGCCGCTCGACGCCTTTGGCGAGGACGAGCCCATCAACGTCTATGCGGCCAATAGCATGGGCTTCGACGTGGGCGCGCTCTACACGCTCGGTATGCTGCCCATTCCGGGCAGCCTCACCGTCGGCGCGGCCCTGTTCGACGTAGCGGGCACCGAGTTCGCCTACGAGTACGACCGCTCCGTCAACGACGTGGAGCGCAACCGCGACCTCGAAGAAGAGGAGATCGCGTACGCCGAGGAATTCCGGCAGGTGTCGCCCTCGTACCGCTTCGGCGTGGCCTATACCGTCCCGTCGCTTTTCGGCCTGTTCGGGCAGACGGGCGTGGCGGTGGATTACATGGGCTACAGCGAGCCGATGATCAAGGATCGTCCGGCGCTTGCCAACCTCCACGTGGGTGCGCAGGTGCAGTTGGCCAAGGCGTTCGCCGTGCGCGCCGGACTCGCCCAGGGCTACCCGACGGCCGGCGCGGGCCTGCACGTGGGCCCGCTTCAACTCGACTACGCCTACGCCGGACAGGAGGAGGGTCGCCTGCCGGGGCAGAACCCGTCGTGGCACCACCAGCTGCGTTTCGCCTTCGGCTTCTGAACCCTCCAAGCGACTTCACCATCAAAAACTAAATGAAACAGCTTTTCTTTCTTCCCGCCGCCCTCTTCATGCTCGTGCTGAGCGGCTGCAACGTGTTCGAAAGCGGCGACGGTTTTGGCAAGAGCAACGATCCCAACGTGCTCCTCACCGACGCGCAGCAGGCCATGGAGCAGGGCGAGCCCGCCAAGGCCGTCGAGATCCTGGAAAAGGCGATTGCCAAAAGCACGCCCGACAGCCGCGAGTGGGTACAGGCGCACCTTCAGATCGTGACTGCCGAACTCGCGGCCACAGGCGTAACAGTACTGGACCTGCAGAACCTGGTAGAAGACTTGGACGCGACGGTTGAAGGGCAGTCGGGCAAGGGAGGCGCGTTCCAGGGCTTTGCGGGCCAGGTGTGCAGCTTCGGCGCCGGCGAGCAGGCGCTCGAAAAAGTTGACCTGACCAAAATCGCGGGTTGGGCCAAGTTCGCCAGCTCGCTCCAGTCGTACGAGCGCATCGAACAGTGGACGCAACTGGTGGTGAGCAGGAACGGCTGGGGCGTCTGGTCGGAGGAGCGAATGAAAGGAGCGATAGAGGAGGGGGTTCGGGAGGGATATGACAAACACCCCGAACTACGCAGCCTTTACCAGTCCGTGCTGCTGTCGTACAGCGTGGCGCAGTTTGGCATCGCCTACAGCGAGATCGTGGCCGCGGGGGGAGCGGAGATCGAGTGGTACCGCGTGCAGGCGGCAGGCGGCGGCTACTACCTCGGCTACTGCGCGTCTTCGCAGCAGGTAATCGAGCAGGCCAAGCAGCAGACGGCGTGCTCCATGTCGCGCATTGCCCGCATGATTGCCGTGCTCGAAGTGCGCGCCTCGCTCTTTCCGAGCGTCAACTCGTACACGCTCGACCTGATCGAGAAAGTGCAGACGGGCTACGACAAGCTCAAAGTCGAACTCGACGGCGTGTGCCCCGTCGGCTCAGGGGGCTGACGTCCGCGCCTACAACTCCCTTGACGACGGGCCGGAGCAGAAACCAGAAGGTCTGCTCCGGCCCGTTGCGCATTTCTGCC
>CBDUBO010000238.1:0-4704 GCA_965365405.1 uncultured Rhodothermales bacterium
AAAAAAGCCGGGCCGCCCTTGCGAGCAGCCCGGCTTCCGGTGGGGGGAGCGGGAAGGTTGCGAACGGTCAGACCGGCGGCAGGATGAGGTCGAACGAACCGGCGGTTACGAGCGCCACGCGGGCTTCACGGCGCAGGGCCGGTACCGTAAAGGGTTTTTTATCGGTGCCGTGCGTGCCTGCTGGCGACGCAGCGGCGAGCGTCTGCTGTTGCATGATGGGTGATATGATTTGCGTGTGTTCAAGGAAAGATCAGTGGGCCACGGTCAGTACGCGGGTTTGCGTCTGGCTGCCGGCGCTGAGGCGGTAGAGGTACTGGCCGGCGGGCAGGCTGGCGGCGTCGAAGCGGACGTGGTGGCTACCGGCCTCCATCATCCCCTGGGCTAAGACGGCCACTTCGCGGCCGAGCACGTCGTAGAGCGCCAGGCGCACGTCCGAAGGCGTGCCCAGCGAGAAGGCAATCTGCGTCTGCCCGGCAAACGGGTTGGGCAGGTTCTGCGCCAGCCCGAAGGCTTCCTGCTCATCGCCTGCGACGCCCGTGAGCGTGAAGTCCGGGTCCACGTCCACGGTGCGGCCGCACGAGTCGGTAACGCGCAGGAAGAAGGCCACGCGTGCCACTTCGGCTTCCAGGCGCGAGATGGGAAAGCGCACGACGGTGGGCGACGCAGGCGAGAACGTGAACGTATCGCTGGTGCGCGTTACGCCTGTCAGCACGGTTTCGGCGGCGTTCTCGGGCGCTCCTACGACGAGGTTGCGGGTGCTGTAGAACTCGAACGTCGTACCGCCCGCTGGCACCATCACTTCGACGAAGGCGCGGGTTTCGGCGCTGTTGAGCACATAGCCGCCCGCATACGTCGCCGTCGAGGTCGGATCGTCGCAGATGCAGTTCTGGGCAGGCGCGGCGGTGTTCGTACCTGCCGTCGAAGTGCGCTGCCGTCCGTCAGGACCTTTGAGCGTCCACACGAGGGGCGCGCTGCCGTCCCACGCCACCGTGAAGGCACCGTTGACGCGGCCTGGCTGAAATGCCGTCGTCTGCCCGCGATCCTGGGGAAGGGGCGAGAAGCGGTTGTTCGTACCGACGGGAATGTTTACCACGATAGCGGCCTCGTTGAGGTAGCCGAAAACGGCGCGGTAGCTGCCGTCGCACTCAGCGAAGACCCCTTCGAGAACAGGCCGGACGCCGTTGACGACGAGCCCGCCGTCCAGGTCGCGGTAGTTCATGCCCACTGTCAGCACGACGAGGTCGGAAACGCCCGCGCTGTCTAGGTCGCTGTCCATCGCGTCGTCGCCCGCATCGTTCTGCCGCGCGATGCGGTAGAGCGCCGGATAGTTCGACACGACGACGTAGTAGCTGCCGGGCAGCAGTCCCGTGAACAGGTAAGCCCCGCCCCCTGCCGTCACCTGCTGCGCGGCGAGGGTGCCGTCGGACTTGAACAGCTTCACCGTTACGCCGTCCACGCCCGACTCGGACGCATCCTGGCGACCGTTGTCGTTGCTGTCTACCCAGATGTAGTTGCCCAGCGACGCCGTGGCGCAGGCCAGGCTCGATCCCTGCTTGTAGGCCCACGCGAAGATGGTGCTGGAGATGTGCCCTACGTTCGGGATGAGCTGCGCCTGGAGGGGGCCGAGGTAGAGGTCGGACTGCCAACCGCAAGCCGGCATGTTGACGTTGATGGTGTGCGTGCCCGGCCCGTAGGTCGCCGTCACGTTGTCAAACACTACCTGCGCCTCGAAAGGCCGGATGGAGCCTTTGGGCAGCATGTACGACGTGAAGCTGACCTGCACCGGGCACGTGCCGGCCGGCACCACGAGGGTGGCCTTGCCTCCTACAACCTTGCTGCCCGCGTTTTTGAGCGTGGCTTTGGTTGCCTGGGTGCATATTGCAGCGCTGCCAGCGCTGTTGGAGGTCGAGGTGCCCTCCGGTGCTTCAACCAGCATCTGGGCATAGGCCGACCCGATCAGCTCGGCAGGAATATGGTCTGGGTTGACGGTGTGGGAATAAACCTGCGCCTGGACCGAAAACGTTACGCCCAGCGAAAGGAGGAAGAGAAGGAGGTAGGGTGTGCAGCGCATATGCGCGGTACTAAGAGAAAAGAGGTGGAGTGGAGGGCATGCAAAAAGCCCCTTCTGCCGCGCCTGAAGGCACAGCGGAAAGGGGCTTGGCCCAGCCAGAGCGCGTTTCCGAGGGAGGGAGTGGAGGCGCGTCGTGCTGAACAGGGCGGAAACAAGGGATTCCTCTGCCACGCCGCAAGCCCGTGCGGGCTGCAAAACGCAGGTCGCGCCGGAGTGCAGCGCAGCTCGCGCAAAGTGTATCGAGAGGGCGCGCCATCTGGCGCATGATTGCCGCGCCGGGCGGCGCAGAAGCCGTTTCCGAGCCCCGCTGCCACCGGTTGACACATCCCGCTGCTGTCGGGTACATTGCCCGGCACCGCATTCCGCGCGTGCCCGTCGGGCGCGTCGAGATTCTGCCCATCCAGACGGCACGTTAGCGCGGCCCGCCCGGCCCATGATTCGCACGCTTTCTCTGCTTTCAGCCCTTGTTGCCGCCGCCCTCGCTGTGATTTTCGAAGACCCCCTCCTCTACGCCGCTGCGGGCCTGCTCCTGCTCGTCTTTCTCTTCGTGATCGTGGGCGGTATGCGCCGCCGCCGACGCGCCGAGCGCATCCGTCCGGCTACGCTGCCTACCGAACGGTCTGCCGGAGACGACCTGCAAGACCTGGGCATCCTGGAGATCCGTCCCCGCGAGGCCGGTGCGCCGCGTGCCGAGGCTGCCGTGTCCTCTCCGCCGCCGGCCGCCGAGCCCGTGCGGGCAGGCGCGCTGCCCGCGGCCATCCCGGAAGAGAGTGTGGCCCCGGCTACGCCCACGCGCTCCATCGTGCGCATCAAGACGGTTCCGCCCCGGCAAGACCCGGACGAGGTGACGCCTGAACAGGAAGCCCGCGCTGCCCTCACGCACCTGCTCCACGCCCTCCTGCACGCGTCGGGGGCGCACACCGTTTGCCTGCTGCGCGAGGAAGAAGGTCCCAGCCGCCGCTACCGCATCGAGCACATCGTCTCGCGCAATGCCTATGCCCGCACCGAGGGGTCGTTCGTGGCGCGCGTACCCTTCGCCGACGGCCCCGAACCCGTGCTGCACGTGCTCGGTGGCGACCTCAAGCTCGAAGCGCTGCGCTACTACCGCGAGGAGTTGGAGGCGCTGCGCCGAATGCTCGCCGTCACGCTCACCCGCGCGGGAGACCGCTACATTCTCGTGGCCGACTCGATGGAGGAGGAGACGCTCGCCACGCCGCGCGCCCGCTTTCTCATGGAAAGCACCGCCCGCGTGATTGAGCAGGTGGACGTGCGCGCCGCCGCGCCCTTACCGGCCACCCTG
This sequence comes from uncultured Rhodothermales bacterium, assembly GCA_965365405.1. Classification (GTDB taxonomy): domain Bacteria; phylum Bacteroidota; class Rhodothermia; order Rhodothermales; family BA12; genus CBDUCD01. The sequence continues at coordinate 3,372 of CBDUBO010000238.1, forward strand.
CCCACGCCGCCGCCCGCCGAATAGCCGTCCGGTGAAACCGCACCACGCCCCCGCCGCGAGATCATCGCCGAGGAAATGGCCGCCGCCGCCGACCGGCAACTGGCCCTCGCCCTCGTCCACCAGCGCTTCGAGGACGGCGACGACCTGACGACGCGCGAAGCGGCGCTCGAAGCCGCGCTGCGCGAAACCGGCGACGCCCGCGTCGAGCGCTTCGGAGACCTGACGTTCGGAGTGTTTCTGCGCGGCCCCATCGAGCAGGTCGAGGAGTGGGTAGGCCGTGCCCATGCCCACCTCAACCGCGCCGACGCCGCCCCTGTAGCCATCGGCGTGGCCTACCTCGCCAGCCACCACGACGCCCCCGACGCGCTGCGCGCCGACGCGACCGACGCGCTCCAGGAGTCGTACGAATCGGGCCAGCCCGTGCTCGTGGGCTGATCGATGCCGCTTTTCGTCACCATCGTGCTCGACGGCGTCGGCATCGGCGCGCAGCCGGACGCGCACCGCTACGGAGAGCCGGAGGCCGACACGCTGGGGCACGTCATCGCCCGAGAACGCCCCGCCCTGCCCCACCTGCACTCCCTCGGCCTGGGCAACATCCGTCCGCTGGAAGGCTTGCGCCCCGCCGACGCGCCGCGCGCCGCCTGGGGCAAAATGCAGGAAGTGTCGGCGGGGATGGACTCGACGACAGGGCACTGGGAGATGGCCGGGCTCGTGCTGGAACAGCCGTTTCCCACGTATCCGAACGGCTTCCCCGATGCGCTGATCGCGCGTTTCCTCGAAGCGACGGGGTGTTCCGGTGTGCTCGACGGCGGCGTGGCCTCCGGCACCGAAGTCGTCGAAAGGCTGGGGGAACGGCATCAGCAGACGGGCCACCCCATCCTCTACACGTCGGCGGACAGCGTTTTCCAGATCGCCGCCCACGTGGACGTGGTGCCGCTCGATACGCTTTACGCGTGGTGCGATACGGCGCGCACGGCGGTGTGCGTGGGTGAGCACGCGGTAGGCCGCGTCATCGCCCGCCCGTTCGGTGGCACGACCGGTGCCTATGTGCGCCTTTCCGACAAGCGCAAGGATTTCTCGCTTGCTCCGCCCGCGCCCCCACTTCAGGCCGTGCTCCAACAACACGGTGTCCGCACTGTGGCCGTTGGCAAAATTGGAGATCTGTTCGCCCACGTGGGCTTCGACGACGTGCACAAAACCCGGTCGAACGAGCAGGGGGTGGCGCAGACTGTCGCGCAGATGCGAATGCTGGCGGCCGCACAAACGCCGGCGTTCGTGTGGACGAACCTGGTGGACTTCGACCAGGAGTACGGCCACCGCAACGACGCGCCCG
>CBDUBO010000239.1:0-4678 GCA_965365405.1 uncultured Rhodothermales bacterium
GCGGGATGGTGGTGCTCCGGCGCGAGCACGGCGCGACGAGCGAGTTCGTCACCCTGATGGGGTTTACCAGCGCGGAGGCCATCACGGCGTTTGCCGGGGCCGACCCGGAGCGGGCCGTCGTGCCGCCTGCGGCGCAGCAACTGCTGACGCGCTGGGATGCGCGGGCCGAGCACTTCACCGTGTTGCCGCTTTCGGGCGTGTAGAAGCTCGCGCAGGCTTCACAGAACCCGGGGTCGGGAGTGGCGAGTTACGGGAGGCGCCTCCTCTCTCGCAACTCGGCTCTCGACCCTTTCAACCGCACCCGCCCATGCAGCCCGAACCAACCCGCGAAACCGTTCTCGACGCCCTCCGCCGCGTCACCGAACCCGACAGCGGGCAGGACATCGTCCGGCTGGGCCTGGTGCGCGGGCTGAACGTGGAGGCCGGCAAAGCCGCGTTCACCCTCGTCGTGCCCCGCGCAGGCACGGCCTTCGAAGGGCAGGCGGCCGAGGCGTGCCGCCGCGTGCTCCACGAAACGTTCGGGGCGGACTTCGGCGTGCAGGTGACCGTGGATTCGCCGCCCATCTCGCTGGGCGAAGACCTCCTGGACAGCGGCACGGGCAAGCGCAAGGCCGGAATGCCTACTGCCCGCAGCTTTATCGCCGTCGCCTCCGGCAAGGGCGGCGTGGGCAAGAGCACCGTGGCCGTCAACCTGGCCGTCGCGCTCGCGCAGGACGGCTACCGCGTCGGGCTCGTGGACACGGACATCTACGGGCCGTCCATCCCCACCATGTTCGGGCTGCACGGCGTCAAGCCGCGCGTGGACGAGCGCCGCAAAATCATCCCGCTTGAACGCTATGGCGTCAAGCTGCTCTCGATGGGCTTCCTGGTGGACGAGAAGCAGGCCGTCATCTGGCGCGGCCCGATGGTGTCGAGCGCCGTGCGCCAGTTTCTGGGCGATGCCGACTGGGGCGACCTGGACGTGCTCGTGCTCGATCTGCCCCCCGGAACGGGTGACATCCAGCTTACCATCGTGCAGACGATAGGCCTCACCGGGGCCGTCATCGTCTCGACGCCGCAGGAAGTCGCCCTCGCGGATGCGCGCAAGGGCGTGGCCATGTTCGGCAACGTGAACGTGCCCGTGCTCGGCATCGTCGAGAACATGGCGTACTTCGTGCCGCCCGACCTGCCGGATCGCAAGTACTACCTCTTCGGCGAGGGCGGCGCGCGTCGGCTGGCCGAAACGCTCGGCGTGCCGTTCCTGGGCGAAATCCCCATCGAGCAGCAGGTGCGCGAGGGCGGCGACGACGGCAAGCCGGTCGTGATCGCTTCCGCGGAGAGTCCGGCCGCGCAGGCGCTGCGGCACATGGCCCGCCAGACGATGCGCGCCCTCGAACTGCGCAACGCCGAAGCGCCTCCCACGCAGGCGACGGAAATTCTCTACCGATGACGCTTTAGCCCCCTATGCCATGAAAGCAGTCTTGCTGATGCTTGCGCTACTGGCCGCCGGGTGCCGGCGCGACCAAGCTACACCCGTTGCCTGCACGATGGAGTTTCGCACGCTCGGCATCACCGTCGTGGATACGGCAGGCGCGCCCATCGTGGGGGCGGAGATAGACGTGGTGCGCAGGGCTACCGGTGCCTCTATCATCTGCAAAGACGGCGAAGAAGGTGGCTGCGTCCAGCCTGCCGCCGGCGCCGATGGGCGCTACGAAACGGTTCACGACGGGGTGCCGGTGGCCGAGGGCGGCGAAGCGTTCCGCGTGAGCGCGCAGCGTGACAGCGCCCGCGCCGAAGCCGAACTGACGGTCGGATTCGATGGGTGCCACATCTATAAAGTCGAGGGGCCGGACACGCTGCGGCTCGAAAGCTGAGCGGCGGGCGTTTTGCCTTGCGGACGTGGAAACGGCGTTCTACACTCCGGCAACCCCAGCCTCTCTGCCATGAAACGCCTGTTGCTGCTGTTCTGCATCTTCTTCGCCGCTGCCTGTGATACGAGCGCGCCGGACGATGCACCGCGTGCCGAGCCGCGCCCGCTCACCACGCAGGAAGCCCGCCTCGTCGCTGCCGACAACGCCTTCACGTTCCGCCTCCTCGCCGAAACCGTGGCCGACGAGCCGGACGCCAACGTCTTCCTCTCACCCATGAGCGCATCCATCGCGCTGGGCATGACGATGAACGGCGCGCGGGGCGAGACGCGCGCGGCGATGGAAACAGTGCTCGGCAAAGCGGGCCTGACGCCGGACGAGATCGGCGCGGGCTACCGCGGGCTGCTCGATCTCCTGCCACACCTCGACCCGAAAGTCACGTTTACCGTCGCCAACGCCCTTTTCAGCCGCGACACGTTTCCCGTCGAGGCGGACTTTATCGAGGCGAACAAGCGCAGCTTCAGCGCTGAGGTGCAGGCGCTCGACTTCACCGACGCGCAGGCGACGGCCCAGACGGTGAACCGCTGGGCCAGCACCCACACCAACGGACGCATCGAAAAAGTCATCGCGCCGGACATGGTGGGCCCCGACCTGGTGTTGATGATCGCCAACGCGCTCTACTTCAAGGCCGACTGGCGCTTCGCCTTCAGCAAAAAACAGACGCGCGACGCGCCGTTCTACCTCCTGGGCGGCGGCACGGCGCAGGTGAAGATGATGCACCAGGAGGGCGATTTCGGTTACTACCAGGGCGACGGCTTCAGCGCGCTCGACCTGCCCTACGGCGACAGCCTGTATTCGCTCACCATTCTGCTGCCGGACAGGGGCCGCGACGCCAACGCGCTCGTGGCCGCGCTCGACGCCGCTGCGTGGCAGGCCGTGGTGGACGGGCTGCGGCCCACGGGCGTAGCGGTCGGGCTGCCGCGCCTCAAGCTCCAGTACGAAACGTTTCTCAACAAGCCGCTCGTCCGCATGGGCATGGGCCTCGCCTTTTCTCCGCAGGCAGACTTTACGGGCATCAACCGGCAGGGCGGGCTGCTGATCTCGTTCGTGAAGCAGAACACGTTTGTGGAGATGGACGAGAAGGGCACCGAGGCCGCCGCCGTGACGGTCGTGGGCATCGAGGTCACGTCGGTACCGGCGACGCCCCAGTTCATCGTGGACCGCCCGTACATCGTCGTGCTGCGCGAGCGGACGACGGGGGCCGTCCTGTTTGCAGGCCGAATCTTGAACCCGGCTCAATGATCTTTTCCCGGAGGGCGGCGTACCTTTCGGCCTTACAAGCCTGTTGCCCGTAAAGAGATGGCCGAGTCCCTGACGCCTGCCGCCGAGCCCCACACCGACCCCGAACTGCACCGCCAGATCGAGGAAGCCCTCGACACCATCCGGCCCTACCTCATGGCCGACGGCGGCTCGGTGCGCCTGCTCGACGTGACGCCGGACATGGTGGTGCGCCTCGAACTGCTGGGTGCGTGTGGCTCGTGCCCGATGAGCACGATGACGCTGCGCGCGGGCATCGAGCAGGCCCTGCGCCGCAGCCTGCCGCAGATCCAGCGCGTCGAAGCCGCCTCGGCGTAGCACACCGCCACGAGCCGGCCTGGCTTTTCATACGGCAGACATGGCAGGCATTCAGCCGCGCTCCACTTGCATTCCGTAGCGCGCGAGTGGCTGCACGCCGGCAGCGAAGGCGAGCACGTGTTCGGTGAAACCGGGCGTCATCGTGACCTCGTCGGGCACGGCACGGCTGACGACGAACGACTTGAGGCGGATGGCCTCGGCAAGCGGCCCGTCGGCGTGCTGCTCGAAGCCGCGCGGCAGCCGCTTGAGCGTGTCGTCGGTACCAAAAGTGAGTCCGTGCGCCTCCAACGCGTCCGTGAGCGCGAGGAAAGCGTCCGGGGCCGCGGCCATGTGGCTGCGCCAGCGGCGCAGAAGCGGGCTCTCGGGCTGCCAGTAGCCCGCAGCGAGAAAACACTTGTCCGGCTCGACGTGGACGTACACGCCCCCCTGCGCGTCCTTGTCGCCGGTGGGCGAGAGGTAGGCGCTGACGTGGGTTTTGTAGGGCGCTTTGTTGTTGGAAAAGCGCGTGTCGCGGTAGATGCGAAACAGCGACCGCTGCGGGTCGCCTGCAAGCGGCAGGCCGCGCCGCTGGGCCTCGGCGGCCACTTCCTGCACGAGGCAGCGCAGCGGCCACTGGAGCTCGTCCTCGTACACCTCCTTGCGCGGTTTGAACCACTCGCGCCTGTTGTGGACTTTGAGGTTGCGCAGAAACTCGAAGGCGGCGGGCGTGAAGCCGGGGAAAGGGGGGAAGTCCATGCGGGGCTGAGTTGAGGGCGTGGCAAATGCCGCGCCCCGCATGTGCGGTTCCGCACGTCGCCGCGTGCCGGGCGTGAGGCCCGCCGCGGCAACCCCGCGTTAATCCACGACGACGCTGCGCCCGCGCGGATGGCGCACCTCGTAGGAAAACGCGACGGTGGCCGTCTCGCCCGGCGCGAGCGCGCGTGTCCACCGCACGATCCCCGTCTCCTCGTCAAGCACGCCGCCCCCCTCAATGCTGTGCTCGACGCTGATGTCGCTGTCTGCCGAAAGGGGAATCTGGTCTTCGATCACGACCTCGACGGGGCGTGTGCGGGTGTTGCGCACCTCGATGCGGTAGCCGCGTCCGACCGCGACCCGGTTGCCGAAAAACGAACGCTTGCGCTGCGCCTCCACCTGCGTGCGCGCCACGACGACGCCCGCGTCGCGCCCGAGCGAGAGCGTGAGGGTGTCGTCCGGGG
>CBDUBO010000240.1:0-4668 GCA_965365405.1 uncultured Rhodothermales bacterium
TCGCCGTCGCCGATCACGTCCTCACGGTCTCCTGGAGGAGCACCTTCTTCCATGGCTTCTTCGCGGGCCGAATCCTGGCAAGCCGTGAAAGTGAGTGGCATCAAGAGCGCCACGAGGAGTAGGAGAAACGTACGCATGGTGTGGGTTGGGGTTGGAGTGAGCCCCAATGCTACGCCTATCACCCGGTCTCTGCGCAATAGGGACCCCAAATTTGGAACGGAACGGGTACAGTTTCGGCCTTCAGGGCGTGTGCGGACAGGCTCGTAAGGCAGGAGCAAAGGACAATTCCTCTGCTTCAATCGGTGATGGGCCAGAAAACACCGAAGCGAAGACGGCGCTCGGGGAGGGGGTACTCGGGCACGAGCAGGTTGCCGCGTAGCAGGGCGGTGCCGCTGAGCACGTTCTCCCAGGCCAGGAAAAGGGTGGCCGAGCGCACGTGCAGAAGGGCGTTGAGGTCAAGGGTAGCCGAGGCAGGCACGCGAGGATTTTCGGGGGTGAGCGCGAGCAGGCCCGTCGGGTCGTGCAGCACGCGGCCCCGGAAAGCCGTCCAGCCTTGCAGGTGGGCGTAGAGGTCAGCGCGCAGGTCGCCCTGGAAAAGCGTCGCCCGCAGGCCCAGGCGCGCCGCGCCGGTGAGCAGGGGCAGATCGTCGGAGCGCCTGTCAGAGTCGAGGCAGCGCGCTACGGTGCTCTGCGCGCTCGCATACAGGCCGCGCAGGGCCGCTGTACCTGCCTCCACGCCCACCGTCGCGCCCGCGCGCCGCACGTCGCGGGCGATGATGGTCAGGCTGTCGCGGGCCTCTTCCCAAGCATCCCAGCCCTGGAACGTAGCGCTGGCAAAGGGCCGCACCCACAGCCGGTATCGCCCCAGGCCGGCCCGGAAGGTGGCGTGGGCTGTTGCCGCGTATGGGTCAGGCAGATCGCGACCGCGGGCGTAGGATCCGAAGCCGGTGAAGGCGACGGCGGGGCGCGGTGCGGCGGCGGCTTCAGCGGCAAAGCGTGCCCATGCCGGACCCGTCGCCACGTGCAGCGCGGGGCGCAGGGTGCCGCCATAGCTGGCCCCGGCGCGCACTGCGACGCCGCCGAGTGTGTCGCGCAGGCCGGCGTAGAGCCAGCCCGTCCGGCCCTGCGTGGCGGACGCGTCTCCGGCGTGCTGCCACCATCCTTCGGCCTCGAAGGCGCGCCCGCCCGCGCCCAGCGACGAGGCGAAGCCGTAGCGTGCCATCCGCGACACCACCACGGAGTCGTCCGCATAGCGGAGGCGCTCGGCGGTGCGGTAAAGCGTGAGGCGCCCCGGCCCCCGGCGCACCGCTATATCGGTGGTGTTGTAGATCGTTTGCCGCCGCGCCCGCAAGTTTCGCACGGTAGCATTGAAGCGGTCGTAGATGCTGCCCGGATCGGCGGGGTCGGGAGGGAGCACGCCGCCGGGCGCGCCCACGGTGCCACGCGCGTGCAAATTGGAGAGGCGCACGCTCAGCGCGCCCGTCGAGAAGCCGACGCGGGCAAGCGTCGTGCGGCCCCGCTTGAGGCGGCTGTTGGGATACTCATTGTCGGCCGCGCGCCCGGCATAGCCGAAAAGCGCGTCGAGTTGCCCGCTCCGGCCCAGCACGCGGCGGCGGCGCGACTGGGCGTGGACGGCCTCGATGCTCTGAAATCCGTCAGGGCCGCTCAGGTAGCGCAACTCGGTGCGCGGACGCGGCGCGTCGAAGTGGCGGAGCGCAGCCTCGATGCTGGCTACGGCACCCGGCGTGCCCCGCGTGAGCGTATCGAGCCACGCCACGGGCAGCAGGTCGGAGCGCGGCGCGCCCGTCACCAGGTCATCGTAGGGGATAGCGTCCAGGCGCAGCCTGGTGTAATGCGGCGGCAAGCCGTCTATGCTGAGGGCGTCCGGCCAGCCCGGCGCGCCAAAGCGGTACGCGAAAACCCCCGCGTAGCCGTCGAGGGCCGCAGCCGGTGTGAAGTGCGGCGTGCGCGCCAGCGCCACACGTGACGTGTCCTGCTGGGCGTGCGCGGCGGGCAGCACAACCGTCAGCAGCAGGGCCAGGGCGCGCAGGCAGAGAGGCACAGGGAACGGGGCCGGTGAGAGGAGCGGGCAGGCGAGCGCCCAAACCTACAACCGCATCAGCCGGGGAAAAGTCCAAACAGGCGGCTGTCGATGCGGCGCAGCAGGCTGGCCCGGTCGGCGTCGTTGTTGACGAAGTCGAGTTCGTCCACATCCACGATCATCTTCGGGCCCAACTCGTAGCGGTTTATCCAGTCCTCGTAGCGACGGTTGAGCTGTTCGAGGTACTCGATGCGGATGGTCGTCTCGAACGAGCGGCCCCGCGCCTGGATGTGGCGCACGAGCGTGGGCACGGAGGCGCGCAGGTACACCAGCAGGTCGGGCGGCTGGAGGTACGAGGTCATGATGCCGAACAGGCTCGTGTAGTTCTCGAAGTCCCGCTGCGCCATCAGCCCCATCTCGAACAGGTTGCGCGCGAAGATCTCGGCGTCCTCGTAGATGGATCGATCCTGCACGACCGAGTGCCCGTTGCCCTCGATAAGGCGCTGGTGGTTGAAGCGGCTGGAGAGGAAGAACACCTGGAGGTTGAACGACCACCGCCGCATGTCCTCATAGAAATCGGACAGGTACGGATTGTCGTCCACCTGTTCGTAGTACGGCTCCCAGCCGAAAAATTCGCTCAGCAGGCGGGTGAGGCTGCTTTTGCCCGCCCCGATGTTGCCGGCAATGGCGACGTATTTGCGCGTGGAGGAGAGGAGTTCGGCCATGAGCAGGGGGAATGCGGCGCGCAAAATAGCGCGCCACACCGGCTGCTTCGGTGGGGTTTCGGGGAAGTCAGGAGCCGCGAACAGCGCAAAAAAAAGCTCCCGCCTTACGGGGCGGGAGCAGCACGAGGCCGGGTTACGAAAGGCCGGTGCTTTTATCAGGAGCGGATGGGCTCAGGCTCTGGGGTAGCAGGGGCAGAGAACCAGCTCGACAGAAACGTGATCAGCCCCAGCCCGCACCCAATGGCGAGAAAGACGACGGCTTCATCTGTCCGCACCACGTCGCGCGTGAGCAGGAACACGCAGGCCAGGCCGAGCAGCAGGCCCACGATGCGCATAGACCAGCGGAGGCGACCTTCCTGCCGGATGCTCTGATAGGGATTCGTCATGGCGGCTTTATGGATAGAGGACGTGCGGGGACGGTGGATCCGCGCGGCGTCGTTGAGTTGAAGCGGAACTGGTGGCTACAACACCCCTCTGCACGCGCAGGTTGGTGTCAGACCGGTAACGAGCGGGCGGGTAACAGCATCGTCTGGGATGTATCGCCTTTGCCTCCAGAGTGCGCGGGCTTCGTGAACGCGCCGAACACACCGCATCACCGGCTCCTCCGGCGGCTGTTGTCCACCCCTTGCCGGTTCGGACTGGGTAAACGGTGTGTAGGGCCGCTTGCTTTCGAAAGCGTCACGACAGCACGGTCACGTTCCACGCGGCAGCGCAGGTAGCACCGCTCAGCGCGTATTTCGCGGGCCGGGCGAGGCAGCAGGCTCGGCCTCGGCGGGCGGCAGCACCGGAGCGGGCGTCGTGCCCTTGACGGCCTGCGCCGTGTCGGCCAGCTTTTCCCACACCCCGGTGCGCCACATGCTGCGGTGCGTGCGGATGGCGTCGAGCTGGGCCAGGCGGTAAAACGTGGGGGACTCGGCGGCCAGCTCCTCAAACTTGGCCGCGAGGCGTTCGAGCTTGCTTCTGTTTTCGTAGGTAAACTCGAACTGCTCGGAGGCGCGCACGAGGTTGGCGTACTCCCGGTCCCACAGCGTCACGTCGCGGGCTGAGGGCTCGAAGGTGCGCCCATCGTAGCGGAACGTCGCAGAGGGATTGATGAGGTCGGGCTTTTGCTGCCGCAGCACGCGCAGCGCGCCGAGCGGGAGGAAAAAGCGTACCGGACTGCCCGCCGCCGTCGCCGTCAGGCGCACGTCGCCGTTGAGGGGCACGGCCGCGTCGGAAGCGCCCGCGCGCGGCAGCGACATGTGCGGGTTGAGCCGGCGGAAGCGCTCGTAGTTCGAGAGCGAATCGCCCGCGGCCGAGCCCCAGTCGAGGTCGGCGTCGCGCAGTGTGTGGAGAAGCTGGCTCAGGAAAATCTCCTGCCCCTCCTGAAGCTGCACCCGGTCGGCCCGGTACATGTCGGTCGTGTCGATGGGCAGCGAGTCTGTGGCGAGCAGCGAGCCGTAAATCGAGGCCACGTAGCCGCGCGAGTAGGTCTTGAAGCTCGTCTTGTTGGAAACGGTCGGATAGCCCTCGGTGAGCGCCCACATGTAGGCGTCCATCACACCGGCCTCCGGCGTGTAGAAACGCTGGCCTTCGGTGAGGTACATCCGGTACACGTTGTAGATGTTGCCCGGCCCGGTGTGGTAGGACGAGATGCCCGGAATCTCGTGGCCGACAGCGTTGGCGTAGCCGCGCAGCGTCATGAAGGCTGGCTCCATCGTCAGCAGCGGGTGCCATTCTTCCACCACCTGCACGTTCTGGCCGCCTCCGGTGCGCAGCGTGTACTGGTTGATGCCGCGCTGGCGCAGGATGTAGGGCATCATCTGGTAGCGCGACCGCGCGCCTACCGACGAGATCAGGCGGTCGTCGTTGAACGTCTCGACGGTGCCGATCTCGGTGGCGAGCAGGCTCAGGCCGAGGTAG
>CBDUBO010000241.1:0-4663 GCA_965365405.1 uncultured Rhodothermales bacterium
ACCACGCGCGCCCGCACCTGGTACTCCTGCAAATCCTGCGTGTTGACGTACGAGAGGCCGGTGGCCTTGCCCTCGGCATTCGTCATCACCTCGCGTGCCATCGCGTGCGGAATGATTTCCAGGCGACCCGTTTCGAGCGCGGGCTTGAGGAGGACGGACGGCGAGGAGAAGTTGGAAGCCGTCGAGCAGCCGCGTCCGCACTGCGAGCAGTAGTGGCAGGCGGCGCGTCCGTTGTGGGGGCGCGTGAGGATGGAAAGCCGGTTGGCCAGCACGGGCATCCCGATCTTTTTGGCGCCCTGCATCACCAGCAGTTCGTGCACGCGCGGCGCGGGCGGGGGCAGGAATTGGCCGTCGGGCTCGTTGTAGAAACCGTCGTTGTTGCCAAAAATGCCCACGAGCCGGTCCACCTTGTCGTAGTACGGCGCGATGTCGTCGTAGCCGATGGGCCAGTCGTCGCCCAGTCCGTCCAGGCTCTTGCCCTTGAAGTCGTCCGGGCCGAAGCGCAGCGAGATGCGGCCCCAGTGGTTGGTGCGTCCGCCCAGCATCCGGGCGCGCCACCAGTACCACTGCGTGCCGGGTGCTTTGGTGTAGGGCTCGCCGTCTACGTTCCACCCGCCAATGCAGCCGTCGAACTCGCCGAAGGGTTTGTCAGGCGTCGAAGCGCCCCGCCGGGGCGACTGGTAGTTCCAGATGAGCATGGCCCCGTCCTGCGCCGCGTCCCACATGGGGCCCGCTTCGAGCATCACCACATCGGCCCCGGCCTGGGTGAGCACGTGGGCCGCCATGCCGCCGCCGGCACCGGAGCCGACAATGGCAACGTCGTAAACTTTGGGACTGTTGATGTTGGGCATGGGCGGGAGGCGGAGGAATCGTGAAGCGGCAAGGTAGCCGGACGCCCGGCGGCAGGCAAGATGCGCCCGGCAGCTTTGTGGCGCGGAGGGGCCGAACATAGTACGTTTGTGGAGCCGGCAGACGTGGGGCCGGCGCATTTCTGCCCGACCAACCCAGCCATCTCGTGCCATGAAAGCTGCCATTGGGGGACTCATCGCCCTTGTTTTGCTCGGCCTGTATGTGTATGCCGTCGTTGTGGCCGTCCAAGTCGTTTACTGCGTCACGGACGCCGCGTGCACCGGGCCGACAGCAGCCGACTTCACCGACGGGATGGCCTCGGCCATGGCTACCATCGGCGGGCTCATCTCGGCGCTCGTCATCGCCGAACTCGCCATCACCCGCCCCGGCGATCCGCCCGCCGTGCGCACGTTCGACGCCGACCCGCAGGCGCGGGTCAACACGGTCGTGCGCTTTATCACCATCGGCTATCTGCTGGTGTGGGTGGGCGTGGGGCTGTGGGCGTTTGTCGTCGGCGTGATGCAGCATCCGAAGGTGCTCCAGCCGCTTACCGATCTGGGGCAGGCGTGGCTGGGCCTGGCGGTGGCTGCCGTGTATGCCTATTTCGGCATCACGCCCCGCAGCGGCGCGTGAGGTGTGTCAGCGGTCATAACGCAGCAGCAGCGCAGGCGAGACGAACAGGTTGGCGGCGGGCGCGCCGCCGTTATCGGACAGCAGGAAACGGATATGGTCGCCGAAGTGCAGACCACGCTCCACACGGGTGCCAATGTGCGGCTGGCAGGCGTTGCGGTCAGCCTGCTACGCTGAGCGAATGGGGCGAAGGCACCTCCTACCACCTATCATCCCAGTGAACCCATGGCTGACATGAAACCGGGCGACACAACCGCCCACTTCCGCATCGCAGCAGCAGTGCGCGATGCAGCCGCACGAGCGGCCGCGCAGGCGTACGAGGAAGCGGGCCTGAGCGGTCTGTGTGCCGAGGGCCGCTGGGAATGTGCCATCGAGGCTGTTCGCCACCTGGATCTGGACGGCGTGCTCCGTGACCTTCTTCACCGCCCGTAGCGAAACAGCAGCGCCGGCAGGACGAACAGGTTGGCCACGAGCGCACCGCCGAGTGCGGCGGCGGTGAGTGCGCCCAGGCTCACCGTGCCGCCGAAGTCGGACAGCAGGAAGAGGAGAAAACCGGCCATGAGCACGAGGCTCGTGAGCACGATGGCGCGGCCCGTCACGCGCAGCGTTTCGCGCACCGCGTCGGGCACGTCGCGTCCCTCGCCGCGCAGCATCCGGTACTTGGCGAGAAAGTGGATGGTGTCGTCCACCGCGATGCCGAAGGCGAGCGGAAAGATGAGCGCCGTCGAGGGCCTGAGCGTGATGCCGAGCCATCCCATTGCGCCGCCCACGCACAGCAGGGGCAGGAGGTTGGGCACGAGGCTGACGAGGGTGAGCCGGGCCGAGCGGAACAGCGCCCCCATCAGCAGGGAGATGAGCGCGAGCGCCACGGCGAGGCTGACGAGCAGGTTGCGCAAGAGCGTCCGGTTGCCCGCGCTCACGACGACGCCCGTGCCTGTGACGGCCACCCGGTAGCGACCGGACGGAAAGAGCCGGTCGGCCTCGGCCTTCATCGAATCCACGAGCGTTTCCATGCGCGACGTGCCCACGTCCGCCACGCCTGCCAGCACGCGGGCCGTGGTGAAGGTGGTGTCCACGAGCCGGGGCAGCTTTCCGCCCAGTGCGCCCGCGTCGGCACCGGCCAGGGCGCGTTGCAGAAAGGGCAGTTCGTAGCGCGAGGGCAGGCGATAGGCGCGCGGGTCGCCGCCCAGGTAGGCCTGGTTGGCCGCCTTTACCAGATCCGCCGGGGAGCGTGCCGCGCCCACGCCGGGCAGGGCCGCTACCCTGCGCGCGAGCCTGTCCATGCGCTCGGCGCTGGGCAGGGCCCGAAGCCCGCCGGGCGTGCGGCTTTCGATCAGGATTTCGACGGGGATGAGGCCGCCGTAATGCTGCTCGAACGTCGCCATCTCCCGGCGCAAAGGGTCGCGGGGGCTGAAATCGGCAAACACGTAGAGGTCGGTGGAGAGGCGGGCCAGGCCCGCGGCGGCGGCCACCACCACGAGGGCGGCCACGACCAGCGTGGCCCCGCTGTGTCGGCTCAGAAGCAGCCCCAGGCGCTTGAAGATCGCGCCGGCGCGCGGGCCGGTGGCAGGGCGGTGCGTGCCGCGTGGCGCGGGCATCCGGCGCAGCGCGAACGGCAGCACGACGAGCGCCAACCCGTACACGATGGCCACGCCGGCGGCGGCGAAAAGCCCGAAACCCGCCAGCATTCGCGAGCCGGTAAAGGCCATCACGCCAAAGCCGACGATGGTGGTGGCGGACGTGAGCAGGGCCGCGAACCCGACGGTGTCGAGCATCTCCTCGACGGCCACCTCCACGTTGTTCGTGCGGTCCACGGCCAGGTAGTAGCGCGCCAGAAAGTGCACGACGGTCGCCATGCCGATCAGGATGATGAGGGCGGGCAGCACCGCCGTCACGATGTTGATCTTCTGGCCGAACAGCGCCATCAGGCCTGCCGTCCACACCAGGGCCAGCCCCACGACGCCGAGAGGCAGCAGGGCGGCGCGCAGCGAGTGGAACGTGGCGACGAGCAGCAGGAGGGAGAGCGCGAGCGAGAGGGCCGTGAAAAGCGGCATCTCGCTGCGGATGCGCAGGCCGTATTCGGTGCGGGTGTTGGGAAAGCCCGCCAGCACGGCGTCGGGGGCCAGGCGTGTGGCCGCGGCGCGGATCTGCTGCACCAGCCCCATGCGCGCGGGCGTGTCGTTGAACGCCTCGTTGACCTTGACGAGGAGCAGGGGCGCGCCGCCCGCCGAATCCACCAGCAGGCCGCTGGTGAAGCGGTGCTGCGCCAGGCGCGCCCGCAGCGCGGCGGCATCGAGCGTGTCGGTCCAGAAGGGCTCCGTCGTCAGCCGGTTGCCCTGCCGCACGGGCACCTGCACGGTGGCCAGGCTGATGGCCGCGTCCACGCCCGCATACGTCCCGACGCTGTCCGTGAGCGCCGCCAGGACGCGCAGAAACGCCGGGCTGTCGCCGCGTGCCGAGGGAAAGACGGTGTAGAGGAGGGTTCGGCTCTGCCCGAAGCGGTCTCCGAGGCGGTTGAAATCGTGGACGGTGGTGGAGGCTTCGTCCAGAAACGCGGCGGCCCCGTGCTGCGTCTCAAGGCGCGTGGCTATTATGGCCAGCGCGACCGTCGCCACGGCGGCGGCGGCCACGAGCAGCTTTTCGTGGGCCAGCAGCCAGCGCATCGCGTGCTGCCAGCGCGTCAGGGGTGGAGTCGTGTGCAAATTTTTCAGCAAGGAAGCGCTTCGCCGCCCGGTAGCGGCAAGACCATGGAGGCGGCGGCGTAACCTCTGAGCCCTTTTACCCGCCGCGCGTTCCCTTTCTCTTTCACATGGCGCAAGACCCGCTGAAACCTGGATCGCCGGGCGCGCCCGGATGGACGGGCCGCCCCGGCTGGATCGGGTTGCCGCCGCACGCGCAGCCTTTCGTGCACGGCCTCAACCGGATGCGGGCGCGCGAAACCATCCGGCCCGACCAGATGGAGGCGCAGGCTGCCGCCCTGCTCGAAGCGCACTTCGGTCCGGGAAAGACGCCGGCGACGGCGTTCGCCCACGGCGGCACGGGCCTCATCAGCGAGCACACGCACTACTTCGACGGCTTCGCCATTATGCTGCCCCTCGCGCAGGGCACGGCGGTAGCGCTGCGCGAGGCTGCCGCAGCGCCGTCGTACGTGGCCTTCGAGTCGGGCGGCGTGCACACCTTCGGC
>CBDUBO010000242.1:0-4656 GCA_965365405.1 uncultured Rhodothermales bacterium
GCATGGCGAAGCAGTTCGCCCGCATCGGCAAAGACATCGTCATCGCCGTCCGCGCCGGTGGCCCCGACCCCGACCTGAACGCCCAGCTCCGGCGCGTTTTGCAGAACGCCAGAAGCGTCAACATGCCCAAGGAAAAAGTAGACGCCGCCATCAAGCGGGCGCAGGGCAAGGAGCTGGCCGACTACGACGAGGTGCTCTACGAAGGCTACGCGCCGCACGGCGTGCCCCTGCTCATCGAGACGGCGACGGACAACATCAACCGGACGATTGCCAACCTGCGGGCCATCTTCTCGCGCGGCGGCGGCAACCTGGGCACGAGCGGCAGCGTGGCGTTTCAGTTCAACAAGATGGGCGTCTTTACCCTCGACCCGAAGGCGCTGAATGGCATGGATGCCGACACGCTCGAACTCGAACTCATCGACAGCGGGCTTGAGGAGATGTTCGAATCCACCGACGAGGACGACCATCCGGTGCTCGTGGCCCGCTGCGCCTTTGCCGACTTCGGGCACATGCAAAAGGCGCTCGAAGACCGGGGCATCGCCCCCATCTCCGCCGAACTCGAATGGATTCCGACGACGACGGCTGAGCTGCCCGACGAGCAGGCCGACGAGGTGCTGGCCTTCGTCGCCAAAATCGAGGCAGACGAGGACGTGCAGAAGGTCTTTCACAACCTCGCCTGAGCCGGCGCGGGCGGCTTCCGGGGACACTGCCGGCTGTGACACAGCGCGGTCACCGCCGGACGCTAAACTGAGGCACACCTCAACCCGCTGTGCCATGCTCGTCGCCGACGTTCAGGCTTCTATCCGCTTCTACCAGGGGCTCGGTTTCCACGTGGCCGCCACCGAGATGGACGAAGCCGGGCGGCCTCTCTGGGCCGTACTCCGGCGCGACGACGCCGACCTGTTCGTCGAGTGCCGAAGCCGCTGGCCCCAGCACCTGATTCCCCTTCCTAGCGGCGCCGCGCCTATGCACTTGGTGCTCGGAGACACGGACGCCGCCGTGCAGCCCGACCCCGATGGGGTGCTGGTGCAGGCCGATCCGGGTTACCGGCAGGCCGCATAGCCCTCAACGCTCAGGCTGTATCGGAGCAGCCCCGCAGCACGGCGTGCCGCGCCCTTTCAGGCTCGCGCGCGGCGATGCAGGAGACGATGTGCCGCATGTCGAGCCGGTGCAGGACACCGCCGGCTTGGTGCCGATCCAGGCAGGCCAGCGTACCCGCCAGCGTGCCCAGTAGCGGGTTGGACGCGGCCTCGCCCAGGGCGTGCAGAAAGGCGGCAGGTGCCTGCACACCCTCCGCCGCGTGGGCGTGCAACTTTTCCAGATCGGGCTCGGTGTGGCGCTCGGCCGCCAGATGCGCGAGGGACGCCATCACGTGCAGGAGCGCCTCGCTGGCTTCTCCATTGCTGCCATGCGGCAGTTCCCACCCCCCGACAGGCCCCGACGCACGCACAAAGGTGCCGCGGCCCACGTGGCTCTCGATCAGGCCGCGCGCCGACAGCGCCCGCAGTGCTTCGCGCACCGCCGTCCGGCTGATGCCGAATTGCTCGCCCAGCTTACGTTCAGGAGGCAACCGATCGCCTTCCCGAAGGCGACCGCTACGCAGCTGCTCCTCGAACCAGCGAACGAGTACGTGATAGAGCCGACCCTCTCGGCCCAGGGAGTACGATTTAGACATGACTGAAGACTACCGTCTCTGAGAGACGCTTCGCACGATACCACCCGGAGCGGCGCTACCCCTCCGGAGAACCCTTAATATACAAGGCCACCCACCTGCACACCTACTCCTTGTGCCTTGATAAATGGCGACTTACGCCCAGGCAAAGGTAGTAGGGTATATCCTTACAGCCCTTCCGGGCGCGCAAAGTGGTTGAAGCCCGCGTTCTGAAGCGGCACGTGCTCACCTGTTTCCGCCGTCTGCACATGCACCCCAGCTTCGGGCTCGGTCATGCGTCCGATAGGCACGAACAGGCCGCGTGGCAACTGGTCGAACTGCCGTTCCGGCAGCGTAAAGAGCAGTTCGTAGTCCTCGCCCCCGAAAAGGGCGTACACGTCCACGTCCTCCTCGAAACGGCTGGCCAGGGCGCGCGTCTCGGCGTCGATGGGAAGGGCCGCCTCGTAGAGCAGCGCCCCTGTGCCGCTGGCGTCGCAGAGGTGGTGCACCTCGGAGGCCAGCCCGTCGGAGATGTCGATGAGGGCGGTGGGCCGCACGCCGGCCCGGCTCCACGCTTCTACGGCTTCGAGCCGCGGCGTGGGGGCAAGCTGGCGGGCCAGCACGTACTGCCAGTTCGAGAAGTCGGGCTGGTGGGCGGGGTTGCGGCGCAGCGCGTCCCGGTTGTCGAGCAGCAGCTTGAGACCGGCATAGGCCGCCCCCAGGTCGCCGGTGACGCAGATCAGGTCGCCGGGCTGCGCGCCGTGCCGGTACACCACGTCCTCTTCGCGCGCCTCGCCAATGAGCGTGACGGAAAGCGTCAGGCTGGCCGCCGCCGTCGTGTCGCCGCCGATGAGGGCCACGCCAAAGCGCTCGCAGGCGCGGGCCATGCCCCGGTAGAGCGCTTCCACTTCTTCGACGCCAATGGTGGTGGGCAGACCCAGCGCGACGGTAGCCCAGCGCGGGCGCGCGTTCATGGCCGCGATGTCGCTCACGTTGACAGCCATCGCCTTGAAGCCCAGCCGTTCGAGCGGGGTGAAGCTGCGGTCGAAGTGGAAGCCTTCGAGCAGGGCATCGGTCGTGACGACGTGCACGCGCCCTTCGCCCACGCGGTACACGGCAGCATCGTCACCGATGCTCTGCACGAGGTCGGGGTCGGAAGTGGGGCCAAGAAGGTGGTGCAGCCGACCAATCAGGCCGAACTCACCGATTTCGCTGAGGTGCATGGGGGATGAGGGTAGAAGTGGGGGATTGGAGGTGGTCGAGGCGTCTCTAACTCCCGATCTACAACCTCCACGCTCCACGCGCTACCCCGATCCGCGTTCACGGCAAACAGATCTTGCCCAGCACGGTCGCGCGCGACGCGCCGGTGACGCGGGGCAGGCTGGTGGGCACCCCGTTGAGGGCTTCGTGCGCCAACACGGCAAAGCACAGCGCCTCCTTGCCATCGCTCTCGACGCCGTAGTCGTCGATGGGGCGGACGGGAATGGGGCTGAACAGCGTGGCCAGCCCTTGCATGAGCGTCGCGTTGCTGCGGCCACCCCCGGAAGGGATGAGCACGTCGAGCGGGTGCCGGGGCGCGACGAAGCGCTGGTAGGCGTCGAAGATGCTGTGGGCTGTGAAAGCCGTCGCCGTGGCGATCAGGTCGCGGCGCGACGCTTCGTCGGGAGCACCTCCGGCAAGGGCCACCATCGCATCCACGAATGCCTCGTCGTATTTCTCACGACCCGTGCTCTTGGGCGGCGGGCGGCGCAGGTACTGGTCGTCCATCAGGCGTTCCAGCCACTCGGGGCGCACCGTGCCGGAGGCGGCCAGGGCCCCGTCGGCGTCGTAGGGAAGGCCGAAAAACCGCTGCACGAGGCGGTCTATGAGCATGTTAGCCGGGCCCGTGTCGAAGGCGTACACGTCGCCGCTGGCGGCCCCGGCGGGCAGCACGGTCAGGTTGGCGATGCCGCCGAGGTTGAGCAGGCCGCGCGTCTCGCCCGCGGTGGCAAAGCGGACGAAGTCGAAGTAAGGCACGAGGGGCGCGCCCTGCCCGCCGAGGGCCATGTCGCCCACGCGGAAGTCGCCCACGACGGTCACGCCCAGCCTTTTGGCCAGCACCGACGGGTCGCCGATCTGGAGCGTCGAAACGGTGGGTTCGCCCGCGCAGCTTTCGGCATCGGGCACATGCTGCACCGTCTGTCCGTGCGAGCCGACGAGGTCGAGATCGGCGGGCGTGAGGCCGGCCACGTGCAGCGCCGCGCGCACGGCGGCGTCGTACACAAAGGCCAGGCGCGCGTTGAGCTGCGAGAGGCTGCGCACGTCCGAGGTGGCGGGCGCGGAATTGGCCATCAGGGCATCGCGCAGCCCTTGCGGGTAGGGCGCGAAGTGCGTGGCCAGCACATCGGCGCGCAGCGAAGGGCCGCTGCCTTCGAGGCGGGCCACCACCACGTCCACCCCGTCGAGCGAGGTGCCGCTCATGATGCCTGCCACGGTGCGCTGTTGCCGGGCCATCAGCTGGGCCAGCGTGCTCATTCCGAGCCCGCGCGGGCGCGCATCAGCGAAGCCTGTTTGAGAAAGGCGTCGGCATTGCCGGGTTGCTGCGCGGCCAGCAGTTCGTAGATGCGGGCGGCCTCGTCGTACTGTCCCTGCGTGGCGTAAATGCGCGCCAGCGTCTCGGAGACCATGTCCTCGATGTCGTCGTCGAGGTCGGGGGCCGGGATGCGGTCCACGTCTTTGCGAGCCTGGATGCGTCCCTGGGTGTTGAGCTGTTCGATCAGCGCATCCAGGTCGAGCGGGTCGTCGGCGCGCGCGGGTGCAGCAGGAGAATCCGGTTCAGACGGCTCCGGCGCCCCATCGTCGCGGGTGAACAGGCGGGGCGGCGGGGGCGGAGCGTCGAAGGCCGCGCCGGCGAGGGGCGCGCGGGGCGCGGGCGCGGTAGGCATCTCGGTGGCCGCCGTGGGCGGTGCCACGGCAGCGGCGGCTGCTCCCGGCGTAGCCGGCGCGCGCTCGGTGGCCGGAGGGGC
>CBDUBO010000243.1:0-4656 GCA_965365405.1 uncultured Rhodothermales bacterium
CGGAACGGGAAGTTGCCTACAAAGATGTCCATCAATCGACCCTCTGCTTGGTCGCCGCCCGAGAAGAGGGAGACGACTGCCGGCACGGCTCGTGCGAGCGCAAGGGGTGGCCGGCGAGATGAAATAGAAGCGCCGGCAGTCCGGCAGGTGAACAGGCGAAGGTAGCCGCGCCAGAAGGAAAAAGCAAAGATCGCCGTGGTCGTGGCAGAATATTCGCCATCCCGGCACATCTCCCCTGTCTCCTTTACCCGGTCTGTCCTGATCGTTTCAGGCCCTTCAGGTTACTTATCTGCCCCCCTTTCCGCCTCTGCTTGCGCCTCCGGTGCCTGCTCGTCCTTCTCCTGTGCCAGTGGAGAAGAGGGGCCATCGAGCCAGAACGTGGCGATGAGGTCGCCGACAATCCGGTAGAGCGACAGCAGCACGGCCACCAACACACCCACGACCAGGGCGGCCATCAGCGTAGTGGCGTAGTAGAGGACCACGTACCAGTTGGATGGCACCTCCACCTCTTCGCCAAAAGGCACCGCCAGCGTCAGCAACAGCACCGAGGCCCCGATGAAGGCGACGACGGCCAGCAGGGCGACGTTCTGGATGGCGCGGTAGAATTCGGGCTTGAGTTTCTGGTCGGCACTGGCGCTCAGGCTCAGCAGCGTCAGCAGCAGGGCCAGTGTGGTGGCCGAGGCCGTCATGACGGACGAACACAGGAATCGGATGGTGGGCAGAGAAGCTTCGAGCAGGGCCTCCGCCTCGATGCCGCCCACGCGGCCCACGACAAAGGTGAGCACGGCCGCCACGAGCGCCACGACGGCTCCGCCGCCGAGCGCGCCCTTATGTTCAAAAAGCGAAGGTTTCCACACGGCAGGTTTGGTTGAATGGCGTACCGCGCAACACCACGGGCCACCCGGTCGGGTTCAGCCCTACGGGTGACCGTAGCGTCATCGTCAAAGGTAGAGATAGGGGCGGCCGCCCCTTGCGCGCAAAGGGGGGCGGCGTTAACGTGTACCCGTCGCCCACTCCCCCACTGCTGCCATGCCCAACGTTTTTTCCGGCAGCCGCATTCTTGCCGGGCTGTTCGTGCTCGCCACCCTGTCGGGTTGTGTCTGGATTTTCAGAGACGTAGAGGTGCGCAGCCTGGATGCCGCTGCCAGGGCCGACACCGTGGCCGTCACGTCTCCTGTGCGGGTGCACCTGAAAAGTGGGCACGTCGTGCTCTTCGGCGGCGGCGCGCGGTTCACGTCCGGCGAGATCCTCGCGGTGGGCGATTCGGGGCAGCTCTACGGTCTCACCTTCGAGCCGCTGGGCGTTGTGTCGGTGCTGGGCATGGACAGTGTGGTGGCTGCGGAGACGTACCGCACGCAGTACAACACCAGCCGGTCGGTGGCTACGAGCGTGCTGGCCACGGCGGGCGCGGCGCTCCTTACTCCGGCCCTCGCCGTCGCCATCTTCGGCTCGTGCCCCACCATCTACTCGGAAGGCCCCGCAGGGGCCGAGTTGGAAGCTGAGGCGTTTCCGAACAGCATCGTGTCGCTTTTCGAACTGCGCGACGTGAACCCGCTGCGCGTGGCCGCCATGCCGGACGGCCTGGTGCGGCTGGAGATCCGCAACGAGGCGCTGGAGACGCACTACATCAACCACATCGAACTGCTCGAAGTGGCCCACGACGAGGGCACGGTGGCCCTACCTGCGCCCGCCGGGCGCGCCTACGTGCTGCACGGCCTCGCGGCCCCGACACGCGCCACCAGCCGCGCCGGGCGCGACGTGCTTGCCGCGCTACGACAGCGCGACGACGCGAGCTTTGCCACCGAGCCGCACACGCTTGCAGCGGCCACGCCGGACGACCTGAACGACTACATAGACCTCACCTTCCCCGCCGTCCCCGGCGACACGGCGGCCGTCGTGCTGCGGCTGCGAAACAGCCTGCTCAACACGGTCTATTTCTACGACCTCATGCTGAAGGGCCAGGGGCCGCGCGCCCTCGACTGGCTGGGGCGCGACCTGGAATCGCTCTCGTACGCGATGGAGATCGGCGATTTCTACGCCCGTCACATGGGCCTGCGCGTCGAGGTGTGGGACGGTGGAGCCTACCGGCACGCGGGCAAGGTGGGCGAGGTCGGCCCCATCGCGTGGGACGAGGTGGCCGTGCCCGTGGCCGTGACGCCGGGCGCCCCGGTGCGGGTGCGCCTGCGCTTCGTGGCGGACGCCTGGCGCATCGACCACGCGGCCCTTGCCAGCACGGTAGCGACGGTAGCGCCGCGCCGCGTGCCGCTTCTCGACCTCGAAACCGCCGCGCCCATCGCGCCCCCGGACGCTGCCGCGCTGCTGCGTGCCGCGGATACCGAATACCTCATCACGATGCCCGGTACGCGCTTTTTCCCGCGCTTCCGGGTGGGGGCCGAGCCGGCGCAGGGGCGACGCACGTTTTTCCTCGCCACGCAGGGCTACTACACCGAGTGGATGCGCAAAGACTGGCTGGAGACGCCCGCCACCGACGCCCCTTTCGTGCCCTCTGCCGCCACGCTGCACATGGCCATGCAGCGGTGGCAACAGCTCAAGCCGACCTACGAAGCGCGCTTCGAGCAGTCAAAGATTCCGGTGAGGTGATCGTCATGTACCGCGCTGCCCTACTTCTTGCCCTTTTGCTGTCGATGTGCGCCTGCACCATCGGGCCCTCGGTGCACAACCTCGCCCCATCCCATTCGGGGCAGGGGCTGGAGGGCACGCTCTGGTCCCTGGGCAGGGGGCATGCGCCGCGCCTGGAAAAAGTGGCCGTCGAGCTGCTCGCCGTGGAGCCGACCGGCCTGCTGCTGCGCCGCCTCGACAGCGCGGAAAACCCGCTGCTGCGCATTTCCTATCCGCAGATTCAGTCGGTGAAATTCCACAAGATGGCCCGGCTCACCCTCCGCTGGCAGCGACCGCCTACCGCCGCGCAGCAGGCCGAACTGCAACGGCTCAGCCGTTATCCACAGGGCGTGGACGAGGCCCTGCTCGCCCGCCTGCTGGCGGCCTACCACCAACCGGAATTGCACACCATTCGATGAACCGGTTTTCACGCCTCCGCCTGACACCCTTCGGGCTGCTGATCGGCCTCTGGTGCGCGCCAGCGCAGGCCCAGCACGAACACCACGCCCCGGCATACGCCCTCCAGACGCCCGCGCAGGACTCCACCATTGCCGCTTTCGTGGCGCAGGCGCGGCAGGCGACGCGGCCGTATCACGACCTCAACGAGGCCATCGCGGCAGGCTACCGACTTGTCGGGCCGGACTTTCCCGGCATGGGCGAGCACTGGGTGCACACGCGCCGCATCGTGCAGCGCGACCTCAGCGTGGCGCATCCGGCTATCCTGAGCTATCTCCGCATTGACGGCAAACCGGTGCTCACGGGCGTGGCCTACGCACGCCCCGCGCTGCCGGACGAGGAGCCTCCGGACTTCATTGCGCCCGGCCTGTGGCACTACCACGCAGGCAGCATCGACGAGGAGACGTTGCTGCTCAACCCGCAGTCCATGCACCACCCTGGCCCTGAGCAACCACGCCTGGCCATGTTCCACGCCTGGATCTGGACTGACAACCCAGACGGCCTGTTTGCGCAGGACAACTGGGCGCTGCCGTTTCTGCGGCTGGGTCTGCCGGTGCCCGCAACCGCGCCTCCACAGGCGGGCAAGGCCCTCTTCCTGCTCACAGACGGCGTTGGCTATTACGGAAGGCTCGTCGCCCTCGCGGGGGCACCCTCGGCGGCAGAGCAGGCGGTGGTAGACGCCGTGCTGGTGCGCTACCACGCCCGCGTGCAAACCCGCTTCGAGGCCATGCAACGCGCCGGTAGCGTTGCCGACGGCGACGTGGAAGCCCTCGTAACGCTGTGGCACAGCCTGTGGCGAGACATCGAGCAAGCCGTGAGTCCGGCGCTGTGGGCACGCATCGCGCCGCTGGCGGGGTAAGGATCGAGGAGCCCGGATGCTTCTATCCGCCGCTCAGGGCAGGACGCGTCCCGGTACGTTTCGACGGGAATACGCTCCCCTTACCCGGTGACCTCCTTCCAGCCCGTTACAGGTGATACCTTGTGACGCCCGCGAGCCAGCCCGCGCCCTTCCGTTTTTCTCCCCACACAGCCCTATTGCCCCATGCCCTGCCGGATCGCTCCGTTACTGGTCTTCCTGCTGCTGGCGGTGCCCCAGGCCCGCGCCCAGTCCTCCGATCTCGCGCGTGCCACCGTCGAACGCGTGGCAAGTGGCTTCCAATTCGTCGAGGGGCCGGTGTGGCGGGACGGGCGGCTTCTTTTCAGCGACATCCCCCGCAACGTCGTCTATAGCTGGTCGGAAAGTGAAGGCGTGCGCGTGTACCGTACACCGTCTCAGAAAAGCAACGGACTCGCCTTCGACGCCCAAGGGCGTTTTCTGATGGCGCAGAACGGCGGGCGGCGCGTGGCGCGCGTCGAGCCGGACGGGAGTGAAACCGTGCTCGCCTCGCATTACGAAGGCAAGCCGCTCCACAACCCCAACGACCTCACCCTCCACCCGGACGGCTCGATCTACTTCACCGACCCCACGTGGAACCCTGACCCGGAAGCGCCGCCTTTCACCGGCGTGTACCGCCTCGACCCCGGCGGCACGCTCCACCTGCTCGTGGACAGCCTCGACAAGCCCAACGGCATCACCTTCTC
>CBDUBO010000244.1:0-4652 GCA_965365405.1 uncultured Rhodothermales bacterium
GGCAGGTAGCCCGCCCGCGTGATGTCGCGGTCAATCTCGCGCAGCGCGATGGCGAGCGCGGCGGCGTCCACGTCGGGTCGGTTTTCGAGCGCGACGGATACGAGTTCATCGGTGGAGATGGAAGCCAGGCGACCCAGTTCGTCCGCTTCGAGCGCGCCCATCAGGCGCACCGGCTGCTCTACGGGGATACCGAGCGTGAACTTGAAGGCATCAATGCTCTGGCGGGCCGTGTTCTCGGTCTGCACGAACTGCGATTCCAGGTTGGCGCGCTGCACCTCGGCGCTGAGCCGCTGGAACTTGGGGGCCGTGCCCGCCTCGACGCGGCGGCCCGTTTCGCGCTCCGTGTCCAGCGCCCGCTCCACGCTCAGCCGCACCACGCGGGCCTGCTCCTGGGCCAACAGGGCGGCGAAAAACTGCGCCTCCACCTCGTTTTCTACCAGTTGCACCTGCCGCTCCACGGTGCGCCGCTGCAAGTCCGTGAGCTTTTTAGCCCCCTTGATGGCAGCAAAGGCAGACCCGTTGTAGAGCGGCTGCACGATGCTGATCTGGTTCTGGAACGAGTTGGGCACGCCGAACGGGTTGCTGCTCTGCCCGAAGGAAACGCCGGCGCGCTGGTAGCCCGCGCTGAGCGAATCTCCGTAGGCCTGGAACGAGATCGGGTTGGTGCCGGGGTCGGTGTCCGTGCGGGCGCGCTCGTTGTAGGCGAGCCAGTCCACGAAGCCGAGCGAGCCGAAAAGCCCGCCTGCGTCCGACCCGGCGAAGGGGTTGGGCTGCTTGAGGTTGCGCGTGTAGGACGAGTTGAGCTGTACGTCGGGCATGACGCCGGCCCACGCCTCGCGCACCTGCGCCTGCGCGTTGTCCACGTCGAGGCGGACGCTCTGGAGCACGTAGCTCTGCACGCGGGCGATCTCGCGGGCTTCGTCGAGGGTGAGGGCGAGCGTGCCCTGCGGGTTGGCGGTCTGGGCGTGGAGGCGTGGTGCAAGGGCCACGAGCACGGCCAGCAGAAACAGGCGAACGTTCATAGGAAAAGGCGCGGGTGAGGGCAGGGCGTCAGCGCGGGAGCGTGAAGAGATGGTGGGGCTCCATCACGAGCCCGTCGAAAAGCATGGTGGCGATAAAGTCGGCGGCAGCTTCGGGCGAGGCGGACACGGAGGTCTGGGCTTCGGGCATACAGGCGCACACGGTGAGCATGTAGTTGAGATGCCCCTGGATGTGGCCGATGAGCGCGTAGCCCACGGTGCGCGGGTCGAGTGGGCGGAGGCTGCCCCCGGCAATGCCCGCCTCGATGGCTGGCGCGATCTGATCTACCACGTTCTCGCGCAGCCCCGCCATGTGCGTGACGTGCTCGGGACTGAAGGCCATGCGGTGCGCCTCTTTCATGAGAATGCTGAAGAGGTCGCGCCGCTCGATGAAAAAAGTCAGCACGGTGAGCACGAAGTCGCGCATGACAGGCCGAATGGCGCGACCCTGCTGCTCAGGGGCGCGGAAAAAGTCGTGGATGGCCTCGCACAGCCGCTCGAAGAGGTCACCGATGACGGCGTAGAGAATCTCCTGCTTGCCCCCCTCGAAGTAGTTGTAGAGCGTGCCCTTGCCGAACTCGGCGCGGTCGGCGATTTCTTCGAGGGTGGCCTGTTCGTAGCCCTTTTCGGCAAACACGGCGCGGGCTGCGTCGAGCATGGCGTGGCGGCGCTGGAGACGCTCACGCTCACGGCGCGAAAGGGAGGGGGCCTGGATTTCCAAGGAGTTGGCGACTTGTGGGTACTGAAAGTGACCGGCTGGTCATGTTTTGGCCCCTTACGTCACCTCGTCTCTGGAGGATGCATCGTCTGTGTTAACAGACCGAGAAGAGTTGCGCGTACTACAAGCTGCCGCCGGCAAGTTCGCACCCCCCGGTGACAGCCCCCGGTCTTAATGTGCAGGGGCTTTTTTGCCCCGCGTGTCGCTTTGCGCCTACCGCAGCCGGCGCAGCGCCGCCAGCGCCCGTGCGTGCTCGGCGGCGTCGAGCGTGGGGGCAAAATCGGGCGGCACGTAGCCCGCGACGGTTTCTTCCAGCACCGGCAGCGCCTCGGCGTAGCGACCCTGCCCGTAGAGCGCGAGGCCCAGTTGGCGGCGCAGCGTGCGCTCGGTATCCGGAGCAGCCTTGGCGTCGTGGCGCTGCGAGGCGAGGCCAGCGTGTGCCGAGGCTTCGGCAGCGGCGTGCTGGCCCGTCCGGTTCTGCGCCGTCGCCAGGTCGCGCAGCACGCCCACGCTGGCGGGGGCGTCGGGAAGCAGGGCGCGTGTTTCGAGCACCGCTTTCAGGAGGGGAATGGCTTCCCCGTAGCGCCCCGCGCCCACGTAGAGGTGGCCCAGATTTTCCTGCGCCAGCGACACGGTCAGGTGGTGACGACCGAATGTGCTCCTGTTGCGGGCCAGGGCGCGCTCGTAAAGGGGCAGCGCGTCGGCATAGGCCTCGTTCATCAGGAGCACCCAGGCCAGCCTTTCTTCCAGGGCCCCGGTGGTGAAGGCGTCCGGGCCGTAGCGCGCCCGGGCGAGGGCTACCGCCTCGCGCAGTTCGCCGATGCCCCCGCGGTGCAGGCGCGCGCGCGCCGAGCCGGTTTCCCTGAGGGCATGGATGAGCGCCTCTTCGAGGCCCGCCCGGCGGAAGGTCTCGACGGCCTGCTGCCCGGCGGCGATCCCCTCGGCGGTCCGTCCGTCTGCGGAGTAGGCGATGGCCAGGTAGGCGAGGGTGTGCCCTAGCAGGACGGGGTCGCTGGAGAGTTGCGTCTCTACCAGGCTGCGCGCCCGTTCGAGCAGCACGACGGCGCGATCCGGCTCGAACGTCTTTTCCTGCGCCAGGCTCAGCAGCGCCTGGTGCAGCAGCGCGGGGGGCACGCCGGGCGCGCCGAGGTCTGCAATGGCGGCTTCGAGAAGCGAGTCGCCACGCACGCGGTCTCCGATGACGTAGTACGTGCGCCCGAGCACGCCGGCGAGGTAGCCCCTGAGTTCGCCCGACTCGACGGCGGCGAGCTTTTGCAGGCCCCGGTCGAGGGCCTCGCGCGCCGTCACGTCGCGCCCTGCCGCGCGGCGCGGGTCGGCAGCGTCGAACACGCCCGCGAGCAGGTCGGCAGCTTCGCCGGCGCGGCTCGCGGCGGCCTCGGCCTCGGCGCGGGCCGCGCGCTCACTGCCCAGCGCGAAAAGGGTCACGCTCAGGCTCGCCAGCAGGCTCAAGAGGGCTATGCCCACCGCGGCGGCAAGCGCCTGGTGCCGCCGCGCCAGCCGCGCCACGACGTAGCCCAGCGAGTCGGGCCGGGCGTGCACGGGGCGGCCGCTCAGGTAGCGCTCGATGTCGTCGGCAAGGGCGGCTGCCGAGGCGTAGCGGCGTGTAGGGTCAGGGTGGAGCGCCTTCAAGCAGATCACGTCCAGGTCGCCGCGCAGCACGCGGCTGCGCGCTGCCAGCAGGGGCTGCGCTTCAGGCCCGCCGGTGAGCACGCGCTGGGAAGGACGGGTGGGTTCGGTGGCAGGCGCGAGGCCTGCCGGCAGCGGCGCGTCGCTGTGGGGGCGGTAGCGGGTGAGCAGTTCGTAGAGCAGCGCTCCCAGCCCGTACACGTCCACCGCCGTCGTGACAGGCGCGCTGCCGAAGAGCTCGGGCGCGGCGTAGGCCGGCGTGAGCAGGTGCATCCCCGTCCGCGTCAGGGGAAAGGCCTCTGCCTCTTCGGCCACGTCCAACAGCTTGGCGATGCCGAAGTCGAGCACGACGGGCCGCGCCGCGCCGTCGCTTTCGGTGACGAGAACGTTGCTCGGCTTGAGGTCGCGGTGGACGACAAAGCGGCGATGGGCGTGGTCCACGGCCCGCGCCACCTGCACCACGAGCCGAAGGCGGGCCGGTACATCCAGATTGCGCCGCTCGGCCCAGTCGGTGAGGGGCGCGCCCTCGACGAACTCGGTGATGAGGTAGGGCACGCCATCGTCCGTTTCACCGCCATCGAGCAGGCGGGCGATGCCGGGGTGGTCGAGCGTGGCCAGCAGGGCGCGCTCGCGGCGAAGCCGATCAGCCACGTCGGCCCCGGCCAGGGCAAGGGCGGCGCGGACCACCTTGACGGCAACGGTTTTCTCGAAAGTGCCGTCGGCGCGGCGGGCGCGGTACACGCGGCCCATGCCCCCCTCGCCCACGAGTGCTTCCAGCCGGTAGGGCCCCACGCGGCTGCCCGCTTCAGGGAGCCGGGCCAGTTCGGCGCAGGCTTCGTGCAGCAGTGGAGAGAGGGCGCGCCCGGCGTGGTCGAGCAGAGGGTCGTCGGCCAGCGCGCTCTGCAGCAGCGGGGCCAGGGCGTCGCGGGTGGTCGAGTCGAGCGCGGCCAGGTACGCCTCGCGGGCATCGCCTTCGAGGTCGAGCGCGGCGCTGAGGGCGGCGTCGAGCGCGGCCCACGCGTCGCCGTCGGGGGAGGGAAGCGGAGCGTGCGGGCGCGTGCGGTCGGACATGGGGTTCAGTCGAGAAGGGCGCGCAGGTGCGCTTTGGCGCGGGCCCACTGCCGGGCTGCCGTGCGGGGCGAAAGGCCCAGCGCCTCGGCCATCTCGGCCACCTCCATGCCGCCGAAAAAACGCATCTCTACGAGCCGGGCCAGGCTGGCGTCGCGGCTTTCGAGGCGGGTGAGAGCGGCGTCCACGGCGAGCACGTC
>CBDUBO010000245.1:0-4622 GCA_965365405.1 uncultured Rhodothermales bacterium
GCTGACGGCGCTCTCCAACCTCTGGTACACCGGCGAACGGGTGGAGTGGCACTGGTACAGTGATGCCCCCGGGCAGACGGACGACGGCTGGCTCGACGACTGGCACACGTACGTGCAGCAGGACAAGCTGGGCCACTTTTTCGTGTCGTGGCAACTGGCGCGCGTCTTCGGCGCGTACGGGCGCTGGGCCGGCCTCTCGAACGCGAAGGCGGGAGTGTTCGGGGCCGTCGTGAGCGCGGCTTTTCAGACGCAGATCGAGTTTTTCGACGGCTTCGACCAGGCGTACGGGGCTTCGCGCACCGACATTGCGGCCAACCTCATTGGTGGGGCCATCGGTGGGCTCAAAGTGGCCTATCCCGAAAGACTGGCCTGGTTCGACGCCAAGTACTCGTACCACCGCTCGCCCTACTACGACGAAACTGTGTCGGGAAACGGGGTGCTCACCTACATGGGCAACGCCATCAAGGATTACGACGGCATCTCGTACTGGCTGGCCCTGTATCCATCGCGCGGGCTGGACAGGGCGCGGCAGATGGGCTGGCCGGACTGGCTGGGCGTGTCTATCGGATACAGCGGCACCGGCCTGGCGCACCCCGTCTCGGGCCTGACCGAGCCGCGCTTGCAGGGGCGCGGGCTGCCCAGCACGCATCACCGCCAGGTGTTTCTGGGACCGGACTTCGACCTCATCCGCCGCCTGCCTGTGCCCCGTTTCCTCGCGCCCGTGCGGACGTTTTTTGCCTTTGTCCGCCTCCCGGCTCCCGCGCTCGAACTGGGCGGGCGCGGCGTCCGCTGGCACTGGCTGTACTACTGAGGGGGAGGGGGAGCAATCGTCATCGAGAGAAAGCCCAGCGTCCTCCTTGACCCTTCTCACCTGTAATCCTTCTGCAAAGCAGGATCCCGCCCGCTCGCCTGAGGCTTTCGACGGCTTCAAACCCCACCGATCAGTGATTCGAGACATTGCCCTCATCGCGCTTCACCTGGCCCACGCCACAGACGACGAACTTTCGCATCAGGAGGTGGAGGAGATGAGCGTGAGCCTCCAGCACTGGCGGCGCGGCGAAACCGACCCGACGGTGCTGGCGGCCATCAAGTCGTCGCTGGAGACGTACGTGCAGGCGGGGGCTGAGCAGGCGCTGGAAGGGGCCATCAAGCGCGTCCGGGACGAGATGAGCGCGATGGACCGCGCTGTGCTACTGGCCGATCTGACAGCCATTGCGCTGGCAGATGGCGAGATGTGCGACGCCGAAGTGGTTTTTCTCGAACGGCTGGGCCGGGCGTGGGAAGTCGGCGACCCCTCCGACGCCCGGCCACAAGAGCCGGCATGAACCCCCTCAGGCAGCCTGCCGACCGACCTGCCCGTAGAAGGCCCGGCATTCGGCCTCACGGCCCCGGACGACGCGCTTGCCGCGCAGCGGTCCCCGCGTCTCGGTGACGACGGTGAACTGGCGCTCGCGACCTTCGTGGGCCACGTAGAGCACCACCCAGTCGTCCGTTTTGCCCAGTTCGTGGGCACGCGGGGTGTTGGAGAAGAGGGCAGTGAGGCGCCACGGCCCGCGCCGCGTTTCGAGCACAGGCAGCCACGCCTCGCCCGACGCGTTGAAGCGGCGCGGCGCGATGCGGCGCAGGTCGTCGCGCCGGGCGCGGTAGCGGTACTCCTCGTCCACGCTCAGCAGGTCGGCGACGGGCGCGGTTTCGGTGGCACGCTGCGTGGCCGAGGCGTCACGACGGGCCGCGTCACGCCGCGTGGTGCGCGCCAGCAGGGCGTCGAGTTGGGCACGCAGCATCCGCACCTTGGTGGAGCCAAAGCCGCGCAGCGCCTCCAGGCGTCCGTCGTAGGCCGCGATTTCGAGCGCTTCGAGCGAGGTGATGCCCAGCTCGTCGTGGAGCCGGCGCGCGGTGGCGCGGCCCAGCCCCGGCACGCGTGCAAGTACGTCCACCGGCCCCATCTCGTCGCGGAGCTGGCGCAACAGGCGCAACTCGCCCGTGTGCACGAATGCGGCGATGCGCTGCGACAGGCTCTCGCCCACGCCCGGCAGCGTCTCCAGCGCTTCCGCGCCGCCAGCATACACCATCTCGGCAAGCGATTCGGCCGCCTGCCGAACCGTCTCGGCGGCCGTGCGGTAGGCCTGGACGCGGTGCGGATTGGCCCCGCGCTCTTCGAGCATCCGGGCTGCCTGCAAAAGCGCATCCGCCACCTCGGCGTTGGTGGGGCGGTGCGAGTGGTACGGAGTCAGATCTACGGCGTGCATGGCATGTTCTAAGTCTTTCACGCGCGTTAATTTAGGAGGTGCGCGTGACGGCGTTGTGTCATAGTGCGGGGAGGGGGATATAGGGGTTTGGGACGTGCTCGAGAGGGGTGCACCAAGGTGCGCCCCTACGGTTTTCCCGTTGACCATTGACGATCAGCCATTCCCCGCTGATCATTTTCCTCTTTCCCATTCGCCAATCGCCCTTTCCTCTGCCCCCGATTCCCATGCCCCTACATCCCCACGCCCATACTCCCCATCTGATCGACGTGTATCCGTACCGGCGCGTGGGTGGGCGGACCGAGTTCCTGCTGCTGCGGCGCGCACCAGGGCGCGTGTACGCGGGGCAGTGGCGCATGGTGGGCGGCAAAGTGGAGGCGGACGAAACGGCCTGGCAGGCAGCGCTGCGTGAGCTGCACGAGGAAACGGGCCAGCGACCGCGTGCCGCGTGGGTGGTGCCATCCGTGAACGCGTTCTATGAATGGCAGCACGACCGCCTCTGCCTCATCCCTGCTTTTGCCGCCGAACTGAGCGCCGACCCCGTCCTCGACGACGAGCACGACGCGTGGGCGTGGCTGGACGCAGCAGCGGCTGCTGCCCGCCTCGTGTGGCCCGAACAGCAGCGCCTGCTGCGCCTCGTGGACGCCCTCCTGCGGCAGGGCCTCTCGCCCGACTGGCGGCTGCCGCCTTGACACATGTGCCCGAACCGCCCCGGCGGGGCGGCGTAGGGGAGAGGCGCTTTCACCCCCGCCCCATGCGCTCGCTTGCCCGCCTCAACCCCTACCTGAAGAAGTACCGCCGCCTGTTCATCCCCGGCCTGCTCTTCGCCGCTGTCTCCGCCGTGTTCTCCGTTACCGTGCCCGTGCTGGTGCGGCACGTGGTGGACGCCGTTCCGGCCTACGTCGAGCAGTATCAGGACAACGGGGCGGGAAGCTGGCTTTTCGGCGACGTGTTCTGGCAACTCGGGCTGTGGGCAGCGGCCATCCTGGGCGTGTCCATCCTGAGCGGGCTGTTCTCGTTTCTGATGCGCCAGACCATCGTCGTGGCCTCGCGCCACATCGAATACGACCTGCGCGAGACGCTCTACGAGCACCTGCAAACCCTTCCGCCGCAGTTCTACCACGCTTACTCGACGGGCGACGTGATGACGCGCGCCACGAGCGACGTGGAGCAGGTGCGGCGCTACATGGGGCCGGCCTTCATGTACGCCGCGCGCGCCGTCACGCTGGTCGTGCTCGCCGTCGCGTTCATGGTCGTCATCTCGCCCACGCTCACGCTCTGGGCGCTCGTGCCGATGCCGTTTCTGGCCGTCGCGGTGTTTTTCGTGGCCAAGATGGAATACAGCCGCTCGGAAGCCATCCAGAAGCAGTACTCGACGGTGACGAGCCGGGTGCAGGAAGCGCTGGCGGGCATCCGGGTGGTGAAGGCGTACACGCGCGAAGCGCACGAAGCCGGGCAGTTCGAGGCCGAGAGCAAAAAGCTCCAGCAGCGCAACCTGTCGCTCGCCAAAGTAGAAGCGGCGTGGAGCCCCGTTTTCCTGATCCTCGTCGGCCTCTCCACGATTCTCGTCGTGTGGCAGGGTGGGCGGCTGGTGGCGCAGGGCGCGATCACGGTGGGCAACATCGCCGAGTACATCATCTACGTCGCGCTGATGACGTGGCCCGTGGCCTCGCTTGGCTTCATCATCTCGATGATACAGCGCGCCTCGGCCTCGATGCTGCGCCTGGCCGCCATTCTCGACACCACGCCTGCCATCCGCGACACCGATGCGACGGACACGAGCATCACCAGCGTCGCGGGGGGGCTGGCCTTCGAGGGGGTGTCGTTTCGCTACGGCGAGGAGGGGCCGGACGTACTCGCCGACGTGTCGTTCACCCTTCAGCCCGGCCAGGCCCTCGGCGTCGTCGGGCGGACGGGGTCGGGCAAGACGACGCTCGTGCACCTCATCCCGCGCCTGCTCGACCCTACGGAGGGCGTCGTGCGCGTGGACGGCCACGACGCTCGCACCCTCCCGCTCGACGTGCTCAGAAGCCACATCGGTATGGTGCCGCAGGAAGTCTTTTTGTTCTCGGACACGATTGCCGAGAACGTGGCCTTCGGCGCGCCCGGTGCCGACCGCCCGGAGGTGGAGCGGGCAACCGAGGAGGCCGACCTGCTCGAAAACATCCAGGCGTTTCCGCAGGGCTTCGAAACGTTTGTCGGCGAGCGCGGCATCACGCTCTCGGGGGGGCAGAAGCAGCGCACCGCCATCGCCCGTGCCCTGCTGCGCGACCCGCGCATCCTCGTTTTCGACGACGCCCTCTCCGCCGTCGATACCAACACCGAGCGGCGCATTCTGCACAACCTCAGGCAGCGCTTCGGGCGGCAGACGCTCGT
>CBDUBO010000246.1:0-4615 GCA_965365405.1 uncultured Rhodothermales bacterium
CCGACTGGTGCTTCAAGCGCCTGTTCGACCTGGGCGTGATGGGCATGACGGTGCCGGAAGCGTTTGGCGGGCTGGGGCTCGGCGTGACGAGCTATAACCGGGTACTGGAGATGATCGGCCGCTACTGCGGTTCTACGTCCGTCATCGTGTCGGCGCACCAGTCCATTGGATGCAAGGCCATCATGCTTTTCGGTACGCCCGAACAGAAGAAGCGCTTCTTGCCCAAAGTGGCCCGCGAGTACCTTTCGGCCTTCTGCCTGAGCGAGCCCAACGTGGGCTCCGATGCCGCCGGTCAGGAAACGCGCTGCGAGTGGAACGAGAAAGAGCAGTGCTACATCCTCAACGGCGAGAAAAAGTGGAGCACGAGCGGCGCGCTTTCCGGCATGTTCACGGTGATGGCCAAGCAGCAGGTGCGCGATCCCAAGACGGGCAAGACGAAGGAGGGCGTGACGGCGCTCATTTGCACGCCGGACATGGAAGGCATCGACATCTTCCAGAAGAACCGCTCCAAGACGGGCATCCGCGGCACGTGGCAGGCGCGCATCCGCTTCAACAACGTGCGCGTGCCCAAGGAAAACCTGCTACACAAAGAGGGCAAGGGGCTCAACGTGGCGCTCACGTGCCTCAACTTCGGACGCTGTACGTTGTCGGCGGGCATCGGCGGCGGGGCCAAGCGCGCGTTCGAGCAGAGCACCAAGTGGGTGCAGACGCGCTACCAGTTTGGCCGCCCGCTGGCTGAGTTCGAGGCCGTGCAGCAGCGCGTGGCGCGCATGGCCGCGTACACCTATGCCATGGACGCCATGCTCTACCTCATGACGGGTATGCTCGATCGGCACGACTCGGACATCATGGTGGAGACGGCCATCACCAAGGTGTTCTGCTCGCATTTCGGCTGGGAAGTCATCGACGACGCCATGCAGATCATGGGCGGCGAGGGTTACGTGACCGAAAACGAGTTCGAGCGCATCTGGCGCGACAACCGCATCCACCGCATCGTCGAGGGCTCGAACGAGGTGATGCAGTCGTTCGTGTTCGCCTACGGTGGCAAGCAACTGGCCGAGCAGATGATCGGCGTGCAGCAAGCCCTCCTGTGGGACGCCGACCAGTCGCCCGTCGAGAACGTGACGCGGCTGGTGCAGAATGGGCTCAACCCGCAGATCGTCAGGCGTGCCATTCCGCTCGGTTTGCAACTCTTTTTGGGACTCAAGCCGGCGGCGCCCGCGCTCCAGGGCGTGCATCCCAGCCTCGCCACGTTTGCGCAGCGCCTCTCGCGCATGGTGCAGCAGCACTCGCACAGCTTCAAAATGGTGAGCAAGTGGGAGCGCGAAGCTATCGTGTCGCGTCAGGCGCAGCAGGCCCGTGTGGCAGACAATGCCGTGCTCCTGTTCGCGCTCACGGCATCGCTCTCGAAGATGGACAGCCAGATTCGTCAGGGCGAAACCGGTGTGACCTTCAGCCGCGACCGCGCCGCGTTTGCGCACGTGTTCGACCTGTTTGAAGACCAGTTCGATCAGAACCTGGGCGAGCTGCGCCACAATGCCGACGCTACGATGCGCCCGGCGGCGCAGGCAGCAATGGCATTCATGGACACCCTCCCCAACAGCGACTTCGTGATCCACGAAGCGTCGCCGGTGGCCAAGGGAACGGGGCAGGAAGTCGCCGTCGAGCACGTTGCGCAGTTCCCGGGCGACCGCTACGAGTCGGGTGGTGACGGCGCGGCGGCACGGGTGCCTGTGCCCGCCCAGGCGCAATCCTGACACGGCGCGTCGTGCATCTCAACCGGCCATTCGCCCTGTGTGAATGGCCGGTTTCTCGTGCTACCCGCCCCTCATTCAAAGGTGGTGCAGGGATGCCGATACCCTCAGGAGTGCACACCCTCGCGCGGACGATATGAAGGCCCCTCGAATTGCCAGGGCGTCATTCAAACTTCAACGCGACTGGCATAATGTTTTCATTTCTTGTTACGTGGTCAAGCGATCACGTTTTAAGCACTTAGGCAAAGCTGCCCCTTTATGTCACCTCGCTTGTTCCTGGATGGCTACAAAGGTGCCGTGCCCGCCGCGAAGGTGGGTAGCGAGCGGGTTCGGATCCGATCTGGAGAAACGGTGGGGGTCGTGCTGATCGGGCTGGGGGGGCCGTCTAGTGTGGAGGACATCGAGGCGTACGTGTACCGGCTCATCATGGACCCAATGCGGGTGCGGTTGCGCTGGGTGCCAGGCTGGATCAGGGAGCGGGCCGCGCGCCTGCTGGCCCGGCGGCGGGCACCGGCGCTGGCACCGGCGCTCCAGGCCGTCGGCGGCGTGGCCCCGGAAATCCGGCTCCAGAACGAACAGGCGCGTTCACTCGAAACCGAGTTGAACCGTGGGGCCGACGCGCAGGACGCCTCCTTTCGCACCTACGTCGCTTTTCGGTATGGCGATGATTCGGTGACGGAAACCATTGAGCAGATGCGCCGCGACGGCGTATCGGCCGTGGTGCTGGTGCCGGCGTGCCCGGCGCGGTTGACGGCCATCACCGATTCCTGTGTGGCGTGGTGGCACCTCAATGCCCGCGAGGTCGAGTTCGACCACGTGCCGACCGTGGCGATGTGGGCACACGATCAGGACGAGGCCTTTATTCAGGCCGCCTCCGACCGGCTCGAAGAAGCCCTCCAGCGCTTTCCGCGCATGTTGCGCGACGACGTGCACCTCATCTTTGCCCTCCATCCAGGTGCCGCCCTCGACGCTGCCGATGGGTCGCCTCAGCAGACGCCGCTGGCGGGAATCGTGTCGCGCATCTGCGCGCACCGCAGCGAGCGCCGCACGCGCCACTTGGCCTACGTGCAGAACTGGGGCCTGAGCCGTCAGCCGGCTCCCATCCTCGTCGAAGCGCTCGAAGCGGTCGCCGATGCCGGTGGCACGGGCGTTGTCGTGGTGCCCGTCGGCTTTACGACGGACACGATGGAAACGGCTTACGAACTCGACGTGGCCTTGCGCACGATGGCCGAGGCGCACGAACTGCGGCAGGTCGAAGTGGCCTCCGGCCTAAACTGCAACGCGCTCTACCTGCGCGCCCTGGCAGATGCCGTTCGGGGCCGTGTGCAGCTTCCGGCGGGCCATGGAGACGGCACCCTCCTGCCGGTGCCTGTGCCCACCGAAGTGACCGCGCGTCGTGGTGTACGCTGACCATCTGCTGCGCACCTTCGCGGGGGTAGCACCGGCTGCGCGCGTGCTCGACGCTGCCTGCCGCGAGGGGCAGCAACTCGTCCCGCTTGCCCTGCTCGGATTTGATCTCCAGGCGGTGGATCGGGACTGCGGTAAAGTGCAGCAGGTGCAGGCGCTTCTCGAAACGGAAGGGCTGCCGGAAGTGGCCCGGCGCGTTCAGGTAGGAGACCCCGCCCGGCTGCCTTTTGCGGACGCTCACTTCGACTGGGTGCTGGCGTGCGGCTTGCTCGATGGCTACTCGGACGCCGAGCGGCTGGCGCTCCTGACCGAACTGCGGCGCGTGCTCGCGCCCGGCGGTTGGCTGTACGCCTCCTGGCAGGGAACGCCCGGCGCCCTGACGAGGCTCTTCGAGCGCGCCGACTTTGCCGTTGCCGAGAAAGCGGCTTTCGACGGGCAGATGAACGCCACACGCGGCATCTTCCGGCGCGTCGAGGCGGATACGGTAGGGTGAGATTACTGTCCCACAGGGGGTTGCTGGAGGTGGAAGTCCGTGGCCTGCTGGTAGGCGTGCGCCAGGCGCAGTGCGGCGTCGTCACGGTCGAGGTTGCCGATGAACGAGATGCTGCCCGGGCTGCGGCGCTCGGCAAACCCCTCGACGGGGTTGAACGCGTTGGGCACCACCACGCACGGGTGCCCAGTGAGGTTGGTGATTTGCAGGATGCCGCCGGTGAAAGAGGGTGAGACGACCACGTCGAAGCCGTTCATTGCGTCTGCCATCTGCTGCATGAGCAGCGTTCGCGCGCGGGCCATCTGAAGGTATTCGACGGCAGGCACCAGGCGGGCGGCACGGAAGACGTGAGGCCAGGCATTGCGCGTCTGCCGCGCCATCGCGTCCACGCCGCCGCTACGCGTGAGCGCGTCGAAGGCAGCGGCCGCTTCGACGGAAAGCATCGTCGTGATAACGCCGGCAGGGACAGCGGTGGGCAGCGCGACGGGCTGGGGGCGCACGCCTATGCCGGCGAGCACGTCGAGCGCTGCGCGGTCTGCTGCCTGTCCCGCGTACTCCTGGTCGAAGAGGGTGGGGAAGTAGCCGATGCGGAGCGCGCTCAGGCTGCTGTCCGGGTCGAAGGGAAAGGGCACGGTGCGGGTGGTGGCATCGCCCGCGTCGGCCCCGTGGATGGCGTCGAAGACGAGGGCGCAGTCGAGCGCCGAGCGGGCCATCGGGCCGAGCTTGTCCATCGTCCACGACAGTGCCATCGCGCCCGCCCGGCTGACGCGTCCGAACGTGGGTCGGTGGCCAGTGACGCCGTTGCGCGTGGCGGGCGAGACGATGGAGCCCAGCGTTTCGCTGCCGATGGCGAAAGGCACGAGTCCTGCTGCCACGGCCGATCCCGGTCCCGCCGAAGACCCGCTGCTGCCCTGCTCGACGTTCCACGGGTTGCGCGTCATCCCGCCGAACCACACGTCGCCCC
>CBDUBO010000247.1:0-4597 GCA_965365405.1 uncultured Rhodothermales bacterium
CGCGCCGCTACACGGCCAACATGATCGACGTGTTCGGCCCCGACCGCGACGTGCCGGCCCCGGACATGAACACGAACGAGCAGACGATGGCGTGGATCGTGGACACGTACTCGATGCACGCCCGCCGCACCGAAAACGCCGTCGTGACGGGCAAGCCCGTGGCCCTTGGCGGTTCGCTGGGCCGCCGCGAAGCGACAGGGCGCGGCGTGATGACCGTCACCCTGGGCGCACTCGCCAAACTGGGCCTGAATCCCGAAAGCTGCACCGTGGCCGTGCAGGGCTTCGGCAACGTGGGCTCGGTAGCCGCGCACTTGCTCAAGGCGCAGGGCTGCAAAATCGTCGCCGTGAGCGACATGTCGGGCGGCTACTATAACGCCAACGGCCTCGACCTGCTGGCGATGGAAGCCTATGCGCGCGGCAACCGCGGCCTGCTCGAAGGCTATCCCGAAGCCGAAGCCATCACCAACGACGACCTGCTCACGCTGGACGTGGACGTGCTGGTGCCGGCGGCCAAGGAAGACCAGATCACCCGCAAAAACGCCGACCGCATCAAGGCGAAAGTGATCGTCGAGGGCGCGAACGGCCCCACGACGCCCGAGGCGGACGACATCCTGCGCGACAAGGGCGCGCTCGTCATCCCGGACATTCTCGCCAACGCGGGCGGCGTGACGGTTTCCTACTTCGAGTGGGTGCAGGACCGGATGGGCTACTTCTGGACGCTCGACATGGTCGAAGAACGCCTCGACCGCATGATGCGCGAAGCCTTTGACCGCGTCTACGCCGCCTCGGAGCAGCACGACGTGTCGCTGCGCATCGGCGCGTACGTGCTCGGCATCGACAAGGTGGCCAGCGCGCTGCGCCTGCGCGGCATCTACGCCTGAGGCGTGTGCTTCGCGGGGGCTGCACCCCACGCGTCCACAAACCCCCGTCGCCCCTGCCGCATTCGTGCGGTGGGGGCGCTGTATTTTGGGCCATGCCTGTTCGCGCCTTTTCCCGCTGCCTCGCCGCCGTGCTGCTGCTCGCGCCGCTGCCGGCGCTGGGGCAGGCCCGCAACGCAGACGTGGTGGCGCGCCTGGCCGCGGACTGTCTGGCCGAGGTCCCGCCCCCGGCGTTCGTGCTCAGCGCCCCTACTCTCGCGCCGTACCTGCGCACAGCCCTGGTGGCACGCTGGCAGACGGGAGCCCGGCGCGTCTTTGCCGACACGCTCGCGGCCTACCCACGCCTG
Organism: uncultured Rhodothermales bacterium; assembly: GCA_965365405.1. Lineage (GTDB taxonomy): Bacteria > Bacteroidota > Rhodothermia > Rhodothermales > BA12 > CBDUCD01. The sequence continues at coordinate 1,226 of CBDUBO010000247.1, forward strand.
GTGCTGGGCTCACCAGAGACCTCGGTGGCTTATACACGCGCCGGACGCGGACGCTGGGGACGCGCCGTGCGGCTGGATCTGCCCTTTACCCTCACGGGGGTGGACGGCGAAATCGTGCAGGCGGGCACGTGCCGCGAGGCTACGAACGACGTGGTGCCGAAGAACCTGATCGCCAGCCTGGAGGACGCCGCCTATCCCGAAACCGTGGGCACGCGGCCCGCGCCGGGATGGGTGGCGCGATACGCCGAGCCCGCCCTGCTGGGCGGAGCCCTCGTGGTGAGCACACTGCTCTTTTTCAGCCTCCGCAGTCGATGAGCGCGTTCTGGTGGCTGGCCCTGATGCTGGCGTGCGCCCTGGCAGGGTGTGCCAACCCTGTGCCGCCCACCGGCGGCCCGCCCGACCGCGACCCGCCCCGCATCGTTGCCGCCGTGCCCGACACCAACGCCGTCGGCGTGACGGAGGGCACGCTGCGGCTGACGTTTTCCGAGGCGGTAGACCAGCGCTCCCTTGCGGGTGCGCTGACCATCGTGCCTGAACCGGACGCGCCGCCCCGCCTGAAATGGGACGGTCGCACCGTCGAGATAGACGTGGGCGCGCTGCGCGACAGCACGACCTACGTCGTCACCCTCGACAACACCTTCCGCGACGCGCGCGGCGTGGCGCTGGCCTCGCCGCTCACCTTCGCCTTCTCGACCGGCCCCACGCTCAACCGGGGTCGGCTGGCGGGCACCGTGCGCGACCCAGCGACGGGCGCCGGAATAGCCGGCGTGGACGTATTCGCCTACGATGCCGACGAGGCGCGCGCTGCCCTCCCTCCACGCCCTCTCTACCGCACCCAGACAACCTCTGAGGGCCGGTTTGCCTTTCAGTATCTGGGGGAAACGCCCCTCTTTGTCGTCGCGCTGCGCGATGCAAACCGCAACCGGCGGCTGGATCCGGACGAGGCGTATGCCCTGCCCCCTGCTCCTGCGCTCGCACCCGACAGCGTGGCCGTGGACATGCCCTGGCTGCTGGCCCGTCCCGACACGACGGCTCCGTCCGTCGAGCGGGTGCGTTCGTACAGTGCCGTGCGCCACGCCCTCCGCCTGAGTGAGCCCGTGGCGCGATTCGAGGCTGGCTGGCAACTGAGCGATTCGTCTGGCACCGCCTTTTCGCTTCAAGCGCTTTACCTCTCCGACGTGCAGCCGCGCGAGGTGTTTTTCGCCACCCCGCCGCTCGCGCCGGGACGCTACACGCTCCGCTTCGGGGCTATCGCCGACAGCGTTGGCAACGTGTTGCCGGGCGGGGTCGAAACGCTCGTCCCCTCGTCCGGGCGCGACACGTTCGGGCTGCGCTTCGAGGGCTTCGTGCCCGCCGGCGGTGTGCTCCAGCCGGGCGCGCAGGCGGGCGTGCGCTTCAGCCTGCCGCTGCCGGACAGCCTGCGCGCCACCCTCGTCACCACGCCCGGCGCGGACAGCGTGGAAACGCCCGTGGCGCTGCTTTCCGGGACGGGCACCACGTACCTGTTCAGCGTGCGCGACACGCTCACCGCCATCGTCCACGCTGACCGCATCGGCGGCACGCGCGCGGCGCAGACGTTTGTCGCACCCGGCACGGCGGGACTGGGCGGGATCGAAGGATTCGTGGCTGCTCCGGATGCCACCGCCGTCGTGGTAGAGATTCACGGTGAGGGCGGCTTCTCGCGGCAGGCGAACGCCGATAGCACTGGACGCTTCCGCTTTCCCGACCTGTTGCCGGGCGACTACCGCCTGCGCGCCTTTATCGACCAGAACGGCAACGGGCGCTGGGACGGGGGCACGCTCGCCCCCTTCAGGTCTGCCGAGCCCGTCCGCTGGGCCGCCGAGCCCATAAACGTGCGCGCCCGCTGGGACAACGCCCTGCCAGACACCTTGCGGTTCGAGTAGCGCGGTGTTGTAGGTTGGCGTGGCCTCCTTCCACGCGTTCCGCCTCCGACGATGGCTGACTTCGACACCCGACTCCTCCAGCTTCTGCCTGGCCCCGCCGCCATGCGGCAGGCCGATCAGGCCGCCGAAGCCCTCGGCCTCTCCGGCATCGTGCTCATGGAAACCGCCGGGCAAGGCGCGGCGCGGGCACTGCGCCGCTGCTGGCCGGAAGTGTCGCATGGCGCCATCACCCTCTTCTGCGGCAAAGGCAACAACGGCGGCGACGGCTTTGTGGTGGCCCGCGTACTGGCCGGCTGGGGAGCCGACGTGCAGGTTTTTCTGATGGACAGCGACGCGGCGCATAGCCCCGATGCGCGCCACCACCTGACGCTGCTGCGCGCCGCCGCGCCCCACCTGCCGGGCCGCCTCCGCATAGACCGCTTCGAGAACCTGACGCAGGTGGCGGCCACGCGCCCGGCTACCCTGTTGGTGGACGCCCTGCTCGGCACCGGTGCGGCAGGCTCGCTGCGCCCGCCCTACGATGCGCTCGTGGGATGGATCAACGCCCAGCCCGCCCGGCGTGCCGCGCTCGACGTGCCGACGGGTCTGGATGCCACCACGGGCACCGTTCCTGGCGAGGCCATCCGCGCCCACCTCACGGCTACGATGGCGGCGCGCAAGCCCGGCCTGGTGCTGGGCAGCGGCCCCGCCCACGCCGGACGCGTGATTGTCGTGGACATCGGCACGCCTCAGGGGGTGCTCGAAAGCGCGCTCACCGCTTATGGCGGGGCTTATCGGACAACGGACCGGTGGGTGCGGGCACACCTGCCGCGCCGCGCCGCCGACGCCCACAAGTACAGCGCGGGGCTGGTGCTGGCGCTTGCCGGCTCGCCCGGCTTCACGGGCGCGCCCGTCATGACATGCCGCGCAGCGGCGCGAGCGGGTGCCGGCTACGTAATGTGTGCCTGCCCCCGGAGTATCCAGTCCACCCTGGCCGCTCATCTGGTGGAAATTGCCTTGCTGCCCGTTCCACAGGGCTCCGCCGGCCTCGACCCGGACGGCACGCTCGAAACCCTCGCCGGCAGGCTGAAAAAGGCACAGGCGCTGCTCGTGGGCCCGGGCCTGGGGCGCGACGACGACACGATGGAAACCGTGCGCCGCCTGCTCACCCGCTTCCCCGGCCCCGCCGTCGTGGACGCCGACGGGCTGGCGGCGCTCTCGCCAGACTTCCTGGCGCAGCACGCGCAGGGCCGCTGGGTGCTGACGCCTCACGCGGGCGAGTTTGCCCGGCTGGCGGGTGACGTGGCCCTCGACGACCGGGTGGCCGTCGTGCGCCGCTACGCGCAGCAGTGGAACAGCGTGCTCGTCCTCAAAGGGATGCCCTCCGTCGTGGGGCTCCCCGACGGGCGCGTCGTCGTAGCGGGGGCCAGCAGCCCCGCCCTCGCCACCGCTGGCACGGGCGATGTGCTGGCCGGGCTGGCGGCGGGGC
>CBDUBO010000248.1:0-4593 GCA_965365405.1 uncultured Rhodothermales bacterium
CCGCGCACCGTCTCGGCAGACCGCGCGGGCCGGAAGTGGTCGCGTGTGCCCTCGCGGCGGGCGGCGAGGTAGCCTTTGTCCACCAGGTTTTTCATCACCGTCATCACCGTCGTGTAGGCGATGGGGCGCGATTGCCGGATACGGGCCTGCACGTCCGCCACCGTGCAGTCGCGCAGCGCCCAGACGTGCTGGAGCACTTCGAGTTCGGTTTCTCCAAGCCCGACGAGCGAGCGTTTTTTGCGCGGCATTCCGTTCTACGGCTGTGTTAGTACTAATAAGATAGTAGGTAGGGGCGAAAGTTTCTCGCCGTCCGAAAAAATGTGCCTGCTCAGTTTCTGCCGATCACCCGCGTCTCGGTGCGGATGTTGAACGAGAAGGGAAGGGTCATTGCGGCTTTGACGGGCTTGCCGTCCAGCATAGCCGGGCGAAACTCGATGGTCTGTACGGCGCGGATGACTTCTTCGTCCAGTCCAAATCCGACCCCTCTACGGATGACGGGGTTGATGACCTTGCCCTCTTCGTTTACCCAGAACGTGACCACGACGCGGCCCCGCACCCTGGCTTTGAGGGCGGCTTCCGGGTACTGGATAAACCTCGTGGCGCGCTGCATGGCGATTTCGAAGTTGGGCAGTATCTGCGGCGGCGTATCGAACCTCGGCGCACCGGGCGTGTCCGGCGTAGTAGCCAGCAACGAGTCCACGCGGGCTTGGAGTGCGGACGGCAGTGGCCCCGTCGGGGTAGCAGTCGTGTCGGGCAGGGGCAGCACGAAGTCGAGCGGCACGTAGGTCTGGAAATAGACGGCGCGGCCCTCGTGGCGGGGCGGCGAGAAGCGCAGCAGGGCCACCAGGCGCAGCGCTTCTTCGTCGAGCCCGAAGCCCAGCCCGCGCGCGACGGTACAGCCGCCAGGCAGCCCGCCCGGATCAATGACGCAGCGCGTCGTCACGCGGCCTGCAATGCCCGCGGCCAGGGCCTCGGTGGGATAAACGACCTGTTGCTGCAACGCCGCAAACGCGGTTTCGGCGTTGGGCAAGGGCTGCGGTGGATCGCTGACGAAGGTGTACACGCTGTCGGCAGGCTGCGCGTAGAGGCAGGGAGCCAGGCCGATCAGGCTGAGCAGCAACAGGCGGCGCATGGAGAGCGGAGCGGTTGGTGGTGCCAGAGAATATAGCTGCGTCAGACGAAAAAAGCCCCGGCACGCGCGGTGCCGGGGCTTCTGTCAGGTTGCGGTGTGCGCGGTCAGCCCTGCGGCTTGGTGAGGGCCGTGCGCACGGTCGAGGTCGAGCCATCGCGGGCGACGGCCTGGAGGCGCAGGAAGAACGTCTCGCCAGGGCGCACGGCGCGGTACGCCTTCTCGAAATCGCGCAGCGACGCGACCGCCTCGCCGTTGACGGACACGATGAAGTAGCCCGCCCGGATGCCCGCGTCGCGGAAGGCGCTGCTCGCTACGTCCACGTCGGTAATGACGACGCCCTCGCGGCTGGCCGTGGCCAAGCCCATCTGGTTGCGCTGCTGGGCCGGGATGGCGGCGAAGTTGGCGTAGGAAAAGCCCAGTTCGTCGGCAAAGCGCGCCGTCTCGGCAGCAGCCGGTTCGGTGCGCGCCTCAGGCGTTTCTTCCTCGTTCTCAGCAGCCTGCGCCGCCATGTCGCGCTCGCCCAGGCGCGCTTTCACCGTGCGGCGGTCGCGGTCGCGCAGGAACGTGATCTCGACCTCGTCGCCGGGGCGCTTGTTGAGGATGCGTTGCGTCACCTCGCGGAAGTCGCGCAGCTCACGCCCATCGAGGGCGAGGATGATGTCGCTCTCCTGGAGTCCGGCGCGGGCAGCCGCCGAGCCTTCCGACACCGACCCGATCTGGGCCGCGCCGCGGGGCAAATCGAGCGCGCGGGCAAGGGACTCGCTCACGCCCTGAATCGTCACGCCCAGCAGCGCGCGGCGCACGCTGCCGCTTTCGATGAGCTGCTCGGACACGTTGCGGATCACGTCCACCGGGATGGCAAAGCCGATGCCCTGGTAGCCGCCTGTGCGCGTGTAAATGGCGTTGTTGAGGCCGATCAGTTCGCCGCGCAGGTTGACGAGCGGCCCGCCCGAGTTGCCCGGGTTGATGGCGGCGTCCGTCTGGATGTACCCCTGAAGGCTGGCCTCCTGCTGGCGGGCCTGGATGTCGTCGTAGCGTCCGAGCGCGCTCACAATGCCCGAAGTCACGGTGTTGGACAGGTTCTCGGCAAGCGGCGAGCCGAAGGCCATCACCCACTGGCCCACGCGCACATCGTTGATGTCGCCCAGCGACATGGCCGGCAGGTCGCGGGCCTCGATCTTGACGACGGCGAGGTCGGAGGCCGGGTCGGTGCCCACGACCGTCGCGTCGTACTCGGCCCCGCCGAAGAGGTGGACGCGCAGCGCGCTGGCATCCTCGACGACGTGGTTGTTGGTGAGGATGTAGCCGTCCTCACGGATGATGACGCCCGAACCGAGGCCCTGCGAGGGGATGCTCGGGGTGCCGGGTCCGCCTGGCGTGCCGAAGAAGTCTTCCCACGGCGTGCCCTCGAACGGGTTGCGCTGGGTGCGCCCACGCATCTCGCGCGTGGAGCGGATCTGCACCACGGTCGGGTTGACGCGCTCGGCAACGGCCACGAAGGCTTCTTCGAGCGTGGCCGGGTTGGCGCTCAGGCGCGTGCCTACATCTGAGGTTTCAGCAGCTTCGCTGCTCCTGAGGTGACCGGCGATGCCGGCCCAGTTGGCTCCGGCGGTGGTGAAGAAGACGCCGCCAGCAAACGCGGCGACAATCAGCAGCGTGAGGGAGGTTTTTCTTACTGCGCCCATATGTCGTAGAGGGGTAAAAAGTGTCGGGTTGTCAGCCGCCAGCAGAGGGGCGGCGCTGGCTAACAGGGGAGAGAAGACCATGCCAGCCGGTCCCAAACGCACAGCGGCACGACGGACTGGCAGACCGTCGTGCCGCGCGGGTCGGATCACGGTTTGGAGCCTGCTCTCCGCGTTTATGAACGACAGGAGCGCGGCGTTTCGCGTGGGGTGTTAAAAAAGAAGCAGGGGAAGGGCGAAATGGGCAGTGGTCAATTCGGCAATGGGCAATGGTGGGTGCGCGCGGCGGTCGTATTGCACCGGAATCCTCGTGCGTCGGTTGCGGAGGGCGCACCACGGTGCGAGAGGGCGCAATGAATTGCGCCCCTACGGCATCCCCCATTGACGATTAACCATTGCCGAATGGCCCATTGAACATTTCTCTCCCCTTACCCCTGTCCTTCTCCCGGAATGCCCGGCTCGGTCATCTCGCGCACGTCGAGCACGGCGTCGAGCTGTTCGTCCGGCACGATACCCATTTCGCGCACCACGTCGCGCACGCTGCGGCGCTCGGCGGCGGACTTCTTGGCGATCTTCGAGGCCATGTCGTAGCCCACCGTCCGGTTGAGGGCCGTGGCGATGGCCGGGTTGCGTTCGAGCAGTTCGCGGGCGCGCTCGCGGTCGGCTTCGATGCCTTCGAGGCACTTTTCGCGGAACGCGTCGAGGCTCGTCGTCAGGATATCGATGCTTTCCAGCATGGCGTGGGCCATGACGGGCATCATCACGTTGAGTTCGAAGTTGCCATGCTGGCCGCCCACGGTGATCGTCGTGTGGTTGCCCATTACGCGGGCGCACACCATCATCATGGACTCGCTCATCACCGGATTCACTTTGCCCGGCATGATCGAAGAGCCCGGCTGGAGGCTGGGCAGGCGGATCTCGGCCAGGCCGCTCGTGGGTCCGCTGGAGAGGTGGCGGATGTCGTTGACGATTTTGAAAAGCGCGACGGCGAGGGCGTTGAGCGCCCCGCCCGCCATTACGTAGGCGTCTTTGGCGCTCTGCGCCTCGAAGTGGTCTTCGGCCTCGCGGAAGGCCAGCCCGGTCATCTCGCTGAGGTAGGCGATGGCTTTGGGGGCAAAGCCGTTGGGCGTGTTGATGCCGGTGCCCGTGGCCGTCCCGCCGAGGGCGAGTTCGGCCAGCTCGTCGGAGGCGAAGCGGATGCGGCGGATCGAGTGCTTGATCTGGGCGGCGTAGCCGGCAAATTCCTGGCCCAGCCGCACGGGCGTGGCGTCCATCAGGTGCGTGCGCCCGCTTTTGACCACGTCGTCGAACTCTTCGGCCTTGCGGCGCAGGGCGCCCTCGAAGCGCGTGAGCGCGGGCAGCAGCCCTTCTTCAAGCGCGATGCGCGCCGACACGTGCATCGCCGTCGGAATCACGTCGTTGGACGACTGCGACATGTTCACGTCGTCGTTGGGGTGGATGGCGTGCGCGTCTTCCCCCCTCGCCAGCGACGATGCGCGGGCGATGACCTCGTTTGCGTTCATGTTGGTGCTCGTGCCGCTGCCCGTCTGGAAGATGTCGAGCACGAAGTCCTTGTCCAGTTCGCCCGAAGCCACGCGCCGCGCCGCCCGGATGATGGGGTCTGCTTTATCCTCCGGCAAAATGCCCAGGTCGCGGTTGCTCATCGCTGCGGCGGCCTTGACGAAGCCGAGTGCCTGAATGAAGCGGCGGCTGAAGCGCAGGTCGGAGATGGGGAAGTTGTCGCGGGCGCGCTGCGTCTGCGCGCCGTAGAGGGCGTCG
>CBDUBO010000249.1:0-4587 GCA_965365405.1 uncultured Rhodothermales bacterium
GAGTGTTTCTTCGAGCGGCACGCGGGGATTGGGCCAGTGGATGAGCAGCAGATCCACGTAGTCGGTCTGAAGGCGGCGCAGGCTCTCGGCGGCACTCTGCCACACGCCCGCCCGGTCGAGGTTTTCGTACCACACCTTCGTCGTCAGAAACAGGTCTGCACGCGGCACCCCTGAGTTCCTCCATCCCTCTCCGACCTCGGCCTCGTTGCCGTAGATGGCGGCGGTGTCTATGTGGCGGTAGCCGAGTTCGAGCGCGTGCGCGACGGCCTGGCGGCAGTCTGCGCCGGTGAGTTTATAGGTGCCGAAGCCGAGGGCGGGCACGCGCGTGCCCTGCACGTACTGGTAGGTCATGAGACGGGAAATTTGCGTCTCGTCCCACCCGGCGGCGGCGTGTCGCGTTCCAGGCTCAGGCGGCGCGCTGCAAAGCCACGGCCCACCATGCCCCCTCGGCTGCGTCGCGCACCGGAGAGAGGGCTTCCTGCGCCGCCGCCTCGCGGATGGCATCGGCGTCGGTGCGCAGCAGGCCCGCCAGCACCAGCGTGCCGGCCGCCGCGAGCCGCGCCACGAGGTCGGGCAGAAGCGCGAGGAGCACCTCGCGGTGGATGTTGGCAATCACCACGTCGAAGTCCCTTTCGGGCACCACCTCGACCGAGCCTATGCGCACCTCGGCCATATCCTGCACGCCGTTGAGCGCGAAGTTTTCGCCCGCATTTTCTTCCGCCCAGGGGTCGATGTCGAACGTGAGGGCAGAGGCCGCGCCGAGCTTGAGGGCGGCGATGGCGAGCACACCCGTGCCCGTGCCCGCGTCGAGTACGCGCGCGTGCGGGGCCACGAAGTGCGGCAGCATCTCCAGCACCAGCCGCGTGCTTTCGTGGTGGCCCGTGCCGAAGCTCATCTTGGGGTCTATGAGAATCTCGATCTGGCCGGCGTCCTCGGGGTCAGGCACGGCCCACGTCGGGCGGATGACGAAAGGCCCGGCGCTGACGGGCTCGATGGTGGCCTCGAAGGCGGCGTTCCAGTTCTGCTCGGTCACGACGCGCTCCTCGAAGTGCGGGTCGAGCCCCTGCTGCACCAGCCATCCTTCGACAAACATCCGCTTCACGTCCGTCCAGGCCGATGCCGGCAGGTACGCTTTGAGCGTTTCGTCCTCCTCTACGAACCCCTCGAAGTCCAGGTCGGTCAGCTCGGCGATGAGCCACTCGTGGAGGGCGTCCGGGAGCGGGATGGTCAGTTCGACGTGCTGCATCAGCCGTTGCGTTTCAGGATTACTCCCCAGGCATGGGGGAAGGCGGGCGCTTCGTCTGCGGCGAAGTCTCCGAACGCGTGGCTACCATCGCTCTGGTAGCGCAGCGTGTAGCGCCCAGGCGGCAGTTGCACGACGCCGTCGAAGACGCGGTTGCGGGCGCTCCCTCCGGCAGGACGGGTGTTCTGCTCGGTCATTTCCCATACCAGTTCGCCTTTTTCGTTGTGCAGCGTGGCGTAGTCGTAGCGCTCGCGCCCCACCAGCTCGCCCGTAGCATAGAGGTGGTAGGCCCCGGCCTGCCGCACCTCGAAGGGCTCGGTAAGCGACTGCCGGCTGCCCGTGCGCAGCAAGGCGACGATTGCGCCCTCGGACGGCGGCGGCTCGGGCACGCCGCTGCGCGCGAGCGAGGCCGACACGTCTTCTGCCAGTTGCTCAGCCTGGGCCGCGATGTCCTCGACGGCCTCCGAGACAGCCCCGCCGAAGCCGTTGTCGCCTTCATCGCCCTTGACGAGCATACCCGGGCGCGACGTGAAGAGCGCGATGCCCCAGCGCTCGGCGTGGTCGGGGCCTTCGCTGTTGTAGTCTCCGTAGGCGTGGGAGTCGTCGCTGCGGAAGCGCAGCTTATAGGTGCCCGGGTCGAGGGTGATCCACGCCTCCACCTGCCGGTTTTTGCTTGATCCGCCGGCGGGCTCCGAATCTTCGTATTCCATTTCCCACACGCGCACGCCGTCTTCTGCCTCGATCCAACCGTAGTCGTAGCGGCTGTTCTCGCTCGTCATCTCGCCCATGCCATACACGTACACAGGCGTGCGGGTGGGCACGCGGAAGGTCACGTAGCGATCTACGTCGTCGCCGGGCTGCCGGATGCCGAGCGCAGGCTGGACGTTCTCAAAAGGCGCAAAGCGCGTCACGGCCCCGGTGTCGGGCGTCGAGAGGGTCACCCCCCACGCCGCCGGGTCGAGCGGCGGGTTGAGCCGCCAGTTGTTCCACCCTCCCCTGGAAGGCTGGTGGACGACCTGGTAGAGCCCGGGCTGAAGCGTGACGGTGCCGTTGAAGGCGCGGTTGATGGAAGCCCCGCCAGCGTGCGCGGTTTCGGCAACGGGCAGCGTCCACGCGGGCGTGTCACCACCGACAGGCACGATGGCGAGCGCGGGCGTGGGGGACGGGGTGAAGGCGCCCACGGCGTACACGGCCACCCGCGCCGGGCGGCTCACGGACAGGGTGGCGCGGGCCTCTCGGCCCCGGTCGGGCGCGGTAGACCAGAGCAACCCGTCAGGCTTGGGGCCGATCTCCTCGTCGTCGTGGCGTTCGCTGCGGGCCAGCGCCGCGTCTCCCAGCGCCTTTGCGACGAAGCGCCAGTGCGGCGCGTTGTTCTGCCAGCGACGCCCGCCGCTGAGAAAGCCGGAAGACGGCGTGTTCTCGCCGCTGCCGAGGGTCGTGAAGTAGGCGTCGTAGGTGCCGGGCCCCAGCACGATGGTGTCGCGCACGGTGGCAAGCGTGCTGCGCGAGCGCTCGGCCTGCTCTGGCGTCATCTGCCACACCACCTGGCGCGTGGCACGGTCGACGAGCCAGGCGTAGGCTTCCAGGCGCTGCGCCTGTGGCGTGGCAAACGAGCCGGTGGCGTCGAGGGCAAAAGGTTGCGGCTGCCCCGTCACGTGGAGCGTGCGCATGGCCAGGTGCCCTTCGTGGAGATCGTGTAGCACGAGCGTGCCGGCGGGCGCAGGCGTTCCGTCCGCCACCCGGTAAACGATGAGGACGACGGCAATGGCCAGCAGGACGAGCTGGAAGCGGACGATGGTGCGTTTCATGCGGCAGTGGAGTGGCGGCGCTCTACGCGCCCCGCGAGGCAAAGTTACCGGCCTGCGGAGCTACCGCGCCCACGCCACGGCGACGAGTTGCACCGAAGCCGCGCCAGCGGCCCGCAGCACGTCGGCCGCAGCCAGCAGCGTCGCCCCCGTCGTCAGGATGTCGTCCACGAGCACGACGGCTGCGCCCGCGACGGGCGTGCCGGGTGGGACGGAAAAGGCGGTGCGGACGTTGGCGGCGCGGGCGCTCCGCCCCAGCCGCGTCTGCGTATGGGCGTAGGCAGGCCGCTCGATCCAGCCCGGCGCAACGGGCAGTCCGGTCTGGGTGGCCAGCCCTTCCGCGATGAGGGCACTCTGGTTGTAGCCCCGCTCCAGGTAGCGCCGCCGGCTCAGCGGGATGGGCACGAGGGTGCCCCACAGCCGCACGCCGATGGCCTGGCCCACGAGCTTCCCGAGCGCAGGCCCGTAACGGGCACACCCACCGTACTTGAGCGCATGGTGGACGGCCTGAAACGCGCCGCCCCGGTCGAAGCGCCAGAGCGCAAAGGCCTCGGGCCCCCAGCCATCGCGCGTCAGGAACAGCCGCAGCGCGGCCTCATCGGCGCGCTCCAGGTGGGCCGTGCAGGGCGGGCAGAGGGGCAGCGGGCCGTCGGGGGCGAGCGCACCGCAGCCCGGACAGACAGGCGGGTAGAGCAGGCGCAGCGCGCCACTGCCCACCCTGCGCAGACTGGCTATCGTCATCGCGTATGAAAAGCAGGTGGAGGGTCGGGCGCCATTACGGCCTTTTCGCCTTGCCGCACGCACGCCGTCCGTATCATACGACACGCCGCCGCCTCCGGGCGTGGCCCCTTTCCCCCTCCAACCCTTCAGGTAGCAATGGCTCGTGCCCGCCGCGGGATGCTCATCAAGAACACCCACGAACGCTCGGTAACGCTCGTGCTGGCGTCGCGCACACTCGAACTCGACCCTGGCGACGAGACGTGCATCACCGCCGAGGAGGTGCGCGACGCGGCCATGCGCGAGCACCTACAGATCCGGACGGTTTCCATCGTGCGGCCCACGACGCCGGAGGAGGAGGAGGCACTTCAGACCCGGCTAGCCGCCGAGGGCTGATGGCGCGCCTGAACGTGCTGGCGCTGGAGCCGTGGTACGGCGGCTCGCACCGGGGCTTTCTCGACGGCTTTGCCGGCCACAGCCGCCACCACGTCCACCCCGTCACCATGAGCGCCCGCTTCTGGAAGTGGCGGATGCAGGGCGGGGCCGTTACGCTTGCGCGTAAGACGATTCAGGCGCTCGACAGCGGCTTCCGACCCGACGTGATCTTCGCGTCGAGCATGGTGAACCTGCCGGCGTTTCTGGCCCTCACGCGCGCCCGGCTGCGCACCACGCCCGTCGTGCTGTTCTTCCACGAGAACCAACTCACCTATCCCCTCCCCCCCGGCACGCCGCGCGACCAGACGTACTCGTACATCAACTACCTGTCTGCCCTCGCCGCCGACCGCGTCGTGTTCAACTCGGCCTTCCACCGCGACGAGTTTC
>CBDUBO010000250.1:0-4567 GCA_965365405.1 uncultured Rhodothermales bacterium
GTGGCAGGCCGATCCCACACTCAGCAATGTGCCCGTTCCCGCCGCGCCTGCCGCTGCGCCCGCGCTGCCCCGCGCCACCATCGCGCGCGACTCGGCAGCGGCCGTCACGTTCTCGTGGCGGCAGCCCGGCAGCCTATACCGCTACGACGTGGAGGTAAAGGCGGCGGGCGTGGACACCGTGCTGGTAACAACGGGCGGCGAAGCCACGCTCGACCTCAGTCCGTTCGTGACCGCCGGACGTTTGCTGCCGGGCAGCGCCGTGCAGTGGCGCGTGCGGGCCACCACGCTGGGCGGCGCGGGCCCGTGGACGGCGTGGCAGCAGTTGGTGTGGGGCGAGTCCGAAACGCCGCGCAATACCGACCGCTTCCAGATCCTCCACGCCGGCCCGCAGCCCCTGCGCGGCCTGCTCCGCGTACGCTACGCCGTGGGTGCGGCGCAGACGGTGCAGCTGGTGCTCTACGACGCGCTGGGGCGGCGCGTGGCCGTGCTCCACGACGGCCCGCAGCCGCCCGGCGGCTACTACAGTGCCGAGACGGATGTGTCCGCGCTCGCGCCCGGTCTCTACCTGCTCCGGCTCGAAACCACAGGCCCCGCCTTCCACACCAGCACCCTGCCGGTTGTCGTGGTGCGCTGAGCGCCGTGCTGCCCGCCTATCGCCCCGTCGAGCCGAAGCCGCCCGCGCCGCGCGCCGTCTCGTCGAGCGCGTCCACTGCCTGCCACACGACGCGCTCGTGCCGCGCCACGACCAGCTGCGCGATGCGCTCGCCCCGCGTGATGGTGAACGGCTCGCTGGAGAGGTTGATGAGCAGCACCTGACACTCGCCCCGGTAGTCCGCGTCAATCGTTCCCGGACTGTTGAGGACGGTCACGCCATGCTTGGCGGCCAGTCCGCTGCGGGGCCGCACCTGCCCCTCCGTGCCCGGCGGCAGGGCGATTTGCAGGCCCGTGGGCACGAGCGCGCGTTCGAGCGGCGCGAGCGTGATGGGGTCGCCCTCCGGCAGCGCGGCGTGCAGGTCCATGCCCGCGCTCAGGTCGGTTTTGTAAACGGGCAAATCCAGGCCGGCGGCGTGCGGCAGCGCGGTGATGGATACGTTGAGCATAGAGCAGGGAGATAAACACGTAGGGGCGTGCCGCGGCACGCCCCTACCGGATTCATTCAGAAGGAAGAGATCAGTGCCCCGGCGTGGCCATCTCGCCGCCCACGCGGGCCAGCATCCGCTTGATCGGGATGGCCAGCAGGAACAGCACTGCCGCCGCGGCAATGAGGAACAGCGTCGTCGTGGTGAAAAGCTGCGGCATCTGCTGCAGGTTCTCCGGGTCCACGTGCCCGCCCACGAGGCCGCCGATGAGGTTGCCCACCGCCGAGGCCAGAAACCAGATGCCCATCATCTGCCCGACGAACTTGCGCGGGCTCAGCTTGGTCATCGAAGACAACCCGACCGGGCTCAGGCATAGCTCGCCGACGGTCTGGAAAAAGTACGAGCCCACCAGCCACCACGGCGACACCAGGTACGAGCCGCCGCTGGCGACGACCTTGTTGGCCGCCAGAATCATGAGCGAAAAGCCGACGCCCGCGAACAGGAGCCCGAAGGCGAACTTGGCCGGGCTCGACAGGTCGAGGCCGCGCTTGGCGAGCCCCACCCACAGGGCCGCAAAGAGCGGCGCGAGCAGGATGATGAACATCGAGTTGACCGACTGAAACCACGTCGCCGGAATCTCGAAGCCGCCCAACTGCCGGTCGGTGAAGTCGCGCGCGAACAGGTTGAGACTTGTCGGGGCCTGCTCGAAGGCGCTCCAGAAAATGGCCGCGAAGAAGAACAGCACCATGATGACGCCCACGCGCTTTTTCTCGTCCGGCCCGATGCCGCCGAAAAAGAACACGTAGCCGAAAAACGCGATGGCGAGGGCCACGAGCACGTAGGCCATGTTCTGCCCGATGGCCTGCGCGTCGAGCGTGACCATGCCCGCCGCCGCCAGCACGAACACGACAGCGATGATGGCCAGAATGCCGAAGGCCGCCCATTTCACCGTGCGCTCCTGCCGGGTCTGCGTGGCCGGGTCGGGGTGGCGCGTGATCTCGGTGCCGATGTTGCCCAGCGTCTTGGGCGCGGCAAACCAGTACACGATCAGGCCCAGCAGCATCCCCACGCCGGCTGCGCCGAAGCCCCAGTGCCAGCCCACCTGCTCGCCCAGGTATCCCGTGATGAGCTGCCCGAAGAACGCACCGACGTTGATGCCCATGTAGAAAATCGAGAAGCCCGCGTCGCGCCGCGCGCCGCCTTCGGGGTAGAGGTCGCCCACGATGGCCGAGATGTTGGGCTTCAAAAGGCCCGTGCCGAGCACGATGAGCACGAGACCGAGAAAGAACCACACCTTGGCAAGCGTCCCGGCCCCTGCCAGGCCCGACAGGCCAATGGAGAGGTGGCCGAGCGAAATGAGCACGGCCCCTATGAAGATGGCCCGCCTGAGCCCCAGCAGCCGGTCAGCAATCCAGCCGCCGGGTAGCGAGGACAGGTACACGAACGCACCGTAGATGCCGACGATGGCCGCGGCCTGCCCGCGGTCGAAGCCGAAGCCGCCCTCGAACAGGGCCGCCGACATGAACAGGACGAGAAGCGGGCGCAGTCCGTAGTAGGAAAAGCGCTCCCACATCTCGGTGAAAAAGAGCGTCGCCAGGCCCTTCGGGTGGCCGAAAAAGCCACGGTCGTCCGTGGGGGCACCGCCGCGAGGGTGGCCGGGGTGCGATAGGTTGGCCGCTCGCGGGCTGGAAAACTCGGATGCGGGGTCTTTAGGCATAGGAAGAGGTGAAGAGAGACGAGACGAAAAACAGCGCGTGAAGATTGCGCAAGCCCGGAAGATAGGACGTGCCGGTTGCACACGCGACCCGCCAGGCGTGCGCCCTCAGACGTCAGCCATCCGCCTCCGCGTCCGGCCCTTCGGGGGAGTAGTCGCCCTCGGCGGCGCGCAGCGTGACGATGGTCAGTTCAGGGCGACAGTTGATGCGCACCGGGACGGTCGAAAAGCCGATGCCGCGGTTGACGTAGAGCCGGTTCCGGGGCGCGCCAATCGTGTCTGCCGCCCAGCCGTCGGAGACGACTTCGCCCGGCCTCACGATGTCGAGCCACGAGTTGCGCTCGCCGGGGAAAATCTGGATCTGCCCGCCGTGCGTGTGCGCGGCAAAGGCCAGCGGGGCGTCGCCGGCGGCGATCTGCCGGAAGGACTCGGGGTTGTGCATGAGCACCAGGCGCGGCGCGCCCAGGGGCACGGCGGCAAGGGCGCGGCCGGGAAAGCTGTTCTCGGCCCACACCGACCCGATGCCGGCCACCCAGAGCGCGTCCCCACCGCCTGGCGCGCTCACGGCCACGGCCTCGTTTTCGAGCACGGCCACGCCTGTCGCCCGCAGCCGTGCCGCCAGGTACTCGGCAATAGGCGGGCGCTCGGCGCTGCTCTTTTTCATCAGCGAGTAGTCGTGGTTGCCCAGCACCGCCACGACGGGAATGCCCGCCTCGACGACGGGCCGCACGAGCGCCACGGCGCGGTTGGCGCGGGCCGAGTCCGGGTGGTAGAGAAAGTCGCCCGCGATAAGCACGAGCGCCACGCCTTCCTCGACGGCGTCGCTGAGCGCTTCGCGCACCATGCCCTCGTTGCCCAGCCACATCCCGATCTGAAAGTCGGCCACGAGGGCCACCTTCTGGCCCTCCCACGCCGGCGGCAGGCCAGGCAACCGCGCCTCGAACTTCTCGTCGTCGAGCAGGAAGCGGGGCTCGATAAAGACACCGTAAACGAGCACGAGCGCGAGCAGAAGCAGCAGGGCTGTAAGGGCTTTTTTGAGCATGGCGCACGGAGAAAGTAAGAGAGGAGGATACGCGCTTCGGGGCGGCAACTCCAGGAGAAGGCGTCTCCGGCACGTGCGTCTCGGCTCATGCTAACCCATTGACTATTGGCGAATTGCCCATTCTTCCCCCATCCGCGCCCTGCGCCCGGCACGCTACCTCCTATTTTCTGCCCATTCCCCAACCTGCCGCGCCATGCTCGTCACCCCCTCGCACCTCAACCCGCACCCGCCCCGCACCCACACCTGCGGCGCGCTCAGAACTGAGCACGTCGGCCAGACGGTCACGCTCGAAGGCTGGATCGACACGCGGCGCGACCTGGGCGGCCTCATCTTTTTCGACCTGCGCGACCGGCACGGGCTCACGCAGGTGGTGTTCTCGCCCCAGGACGATGCCGACGCCTACGCGCTGGCCGAAAAGCTGCGCGGTGAATACGTCGTGTCCGTCCAGGGCGTCGTGGACACGCGCTCTGCGGAAACCGTCAATCCCAAGCTGCCCACGGGCGAGGTCGAGGTGCGCGCCAGAAGTCTCGTGCTGCTCAACACGAGCGAGGCCCTGCCGTTCGCCATTTCAGCCCACGAGGAAAAGCGCGTCACGGCCAACGAAGAGCTGCGCCTGCGCTACCGCTACCTCGACCTCAGGCGGCCCGAACTGGCCCGCAACATCGTGCTGCGCCACAAGGTCTACCAGATCACGCGCCGCCACTTCGACCGGCACGGCTTTCTGGAGATCGA